>JALYLU010000190.1 GCA_030774075.1 Actinomycetota bacterium
GAACAACACGAGCCGACCAGGGAGGGCGTAGCCTCAGACGTCAGGAGTCAACCGAACCGACAGCAGTCCCTTGTGATGCGCGGCGGCGGTCAACATCCGATCGAGGTGGTAGTAGCCATCGGGGATGTTCTGGTCACTCATCGCGCACGTGACGGCATCGCCGAAGCAGAAGATTCGCACGTTCACCTCGGCGCGTTTGGCAAGTGATCCGGCGAGTCGCAGACCGTTGTAGCTGCGCTCGTCGCCATACGCGGGACCTTGCAGCACGACGAGGACGTTCATCGCCGCGGCCCGGTCGGTTGCGCGGCGCGGTCGAGGATCTCCCGGCGCTGTTCGTAGTCGTCGGCGTCGATCTCACCGCGCGCGAGCGTTCGGCGAGGATGTCGCGGGCGTCGGAGCCTCGCGTGGTGTTCGAGTTGGGGCGTCGAACGACGGCAACGACGACGAAGGCGATCGCACCCCAGAAGATCACCATCATCATGGTCATCCAGAGCCAGGCCCAGCTGGAGTTCCAATACATCATGTTGTCCTCCCGAAGGTCGGAGTTCTCGTCCCAACGTCGTGGCTGATGATCGGACCGTCCAGAGTCCTGTGTCCCCGGTTCGGAGGCGGAAGACCCGGAGCCGTCGAACATCTCGTGTCCGTCAGGGTTCTCCCGGGTGTGTTTCGTACATGCGGACGGCCGCGACGAGGCCCGACAGCGCGGTGAGCGCAGCGACACTCCAGATCGCGGTTGCGATCCCGAACGTGTCGGCGATGACGCCGGCAAGGATTGCACCGACCGCGAAACCGCCGTCACGCCAGAGCCGGTAGACGCCCACCGCGGACGCGCGCCAGCGAGGATGAGCTACGTCTCCGATCGCGGCGAGAAGCGTCGGATAGACCATCGCGGTACCCATTCCGAGCACGAGCGCGCCCAGCGCCCACGGCACGAAGCCGGATGTGGCCGCGATCCAGCCGATCGCGACGGCTTGGGTGAACATTCCTCCGACGATGAACGGCTTGCGACCGACGCGGTCCGAGAGACCGCCGGTGACAAGCTGTCCCAGCCCCCACACGGCGGGGTAGAGCGCGACGAGAACGCCGATACGGCCGACGGAGAGGCCCGCGCGCGCGAAGTAGATCGGGAAGATGCCCCAGGCGAGGCCGTCGTTCAAGTTGTTGACGAGGCCCGCCTGACTACACGACGACAGCGCGCGCTCGCGGAAGCTCGTCAGCACGAAAACTTGGCCGGTCGACAGGGTCGCACCGGCAGGATCGTGGCTCGACTCCTCGTGTCGTGCGTGGCCGTGCGTCTCGCGCACGAAGAACGTCGACAGGGCGAGGCCGAGACCCGCGTACGCGATACCGAGGAAGAAGGGCTCCGGTCGCAGTCCGGCGTGTTGTGCGATGAAGCCGGTCGCAAGCGCGGTGACCGCGACGGCGCCGTACCCGGCGGCTTCGTTGAGGCCCATCGCGAAGCCGCGACGTTCGGGTCCGACGAGGTCGATCTTCATGATGACGGTCATCGACCACGTGAGGCCCTGGTTCACGCCGAGTAACACGTTGGCGAACACGATCCAACTCCAGGTCGGGGCCCAGATCAACATCAGCGGCACTGGAAGGCCGATCAACCAGCCGGCGATGAGAACCGGCTTGCGGCCGACGCGGTCTGAGAGCGTGCCGGCGAAGAAGTTGGTGATCGCCTTGACTACACCGAACGCGGCGATGAACGTCAGAGACGCGGTGAACGCGGCGAGGTGAAAGGTCCGAACCGCCAGCAGCGGCAGCACCGTGCGTTCCTGGCCGATCATCCCACCGACGAGGGCGTTCACGCCGACGAGCAGCGAGAACTGCGCGAGGTTCTCGCGCAAGCCCAAACGAATTGGCCGCGCCGTGTCGTGCGCTCGGATCGTCACGCGAGGGCGCGGCCCGTAGCCGTCGCCCAGTCGTCGGGCCCGCCCGCCAAGACAGAAACGTCAGTGCGGCCGCGTGCTGTGAGCACTGATGCTGCGGTCATGGCGCGTTCGCCGTGACCGCACATCATGGTGACCGGACCTGACGGAAGGTCGTCGACCGCGTTGGGCAGACTGCCGAGCTCGATGTGGACCGCGCCTGGGACGTGGCCGGAAACATATTCGTTGCGTTGGCGTACGTCGACGATGTTGGGTCCGAGCGCGTCGGGGCCGACGATCTCGATCGTCGCCTCGCGAAGATTGGCTCCGCGCCAGGCGGCCATGCCGCCGTCGAGCTCTCCGCCGAGATGTTCGTACCCGACGTTCAGGCATTGGCGCACGAGCGCGGAACGATCCTGGTCGTCGGTGAGCACGAACACGAGTGTCCGCTCGGGCTCGACGAGCCATCCCAGCCAACTCTCGAACACGGGCCGGAGCTCGATCGACAATGCGCCCGGAATGTGACCGGCCGCGAAGTCTTCGATCGGGCGAACGTCGACAAGAGTGGCGCCGTCAGTGATCAACTCGCGGAGCTGGGCGACGCTGACGCGGTCGAGCATAGGTAGCGTCCCGTAGAGGCGGGGGCCGCGCCGGTTCACCTCGGGTAGGCGAGAGAAGTACGTCGGAAAGGATCCGAGCCCGGCGAGGAGCTGTTCGACGAAGCGGTCCTCGTCGCGTATGGCGAGCAGCGGGTTGGTCGCGCGTTCCCGCCCGATCGTCGTCGTGCGCTCGGTCGATCCGGGTGCGGAACAGATTGACCCGGCGCCGTGGGTCGGATACACGGCGAGGTCGTCGGACAGCGTGAGAATCTCGTCGCGCAACGCGCGGTAGAGCTGGCGGGCGAGGTCCTCTCGTAGCTCGGGGCCGAGGAGATCGGTTCGTCCGACGGTGCCGACCATCAGCGAGCCGCCGCTGAACAACGCCGTCGGACGATCGTTTTCGCACAGGAGGTACGCCAGATGGTCGGGCGTGTGGCCCGGGGTCGCGATGGCGCGCAGCACGAGTCCCGCACGGAGCTCGATCTCGTCACCGGCGGCGACATGTCGATGCTCGACTTCCAGATGCGCGCCCTTGGATGCGAGAAACAGGGCCCCACGCGCGGCGAGTTCGGGGCTTCCCGACACATAGTCGGCATGCGAGTGGGTGTCGGCGGTGAACGCGATCTGGAGACTGCGGGCGCGAGCTTCGGCGACATGCTGATCGGGAATCCGGGGCGGATCGACGACGAGCGCCCGGCCGTCGCCGAGATCGACAAGATATGACGAGTGACCGAGACCCTCGTCGACGAACGTCACGACTTCGGTCATCAATCGACCGGAGTCATCGCCCGCGACGCGAGCGCACGAAGCGACGCCGGAAGCTCTCGCCTGCGTAGCTGCCGTGCCCGAACCTTCGAAAGCAGCACGCGCCGCCAGAAGGTGACAGCACGCAGGACGAACGACACGGTGACTTCACACCCGCCGGGTGCATCGGCGACCTGCCACGACCAGTCTGCGTAGGACGGGTTGCCATCGTCGGTCTGCGAGCGGTACGAGAAGCGCCGCGTGGCCGGGTCGAGTTCGAGGACCGTCGACCTGCTCTGCCACGACTGTCCGAGCGCCGAGAGTTGGACCACCCACTCCGCGCCGGGGCTCAGCTGTGCGGGCGCGTCGACAACTCGAGCGATGGCGCGGTTCCACTCGGCCAGCAACGCGGGCGTACTGATGAGCCGAAAGACGCTGTCGGGATCGGAAGGGATGAACTGTGTCGTAGTGAAGTCACGCATCCGCACGGTCCTTCTTCCGGGTTCGAGGCCTCATCCTGTCCGGCTCTCCCTCGGGATGTCAAGTGGTCGTTTGAATACTTGACATGGACGAACGCAGAAGAGCAGGATCGCCGAGATGAGCGATCGTGAAGCAAAGGATGCCCTGTTCGGCGCCTTCGCCGAGGTTGCGAAGGCGCTGGGAAGTGGTCGGCGGGCCGAGATCGTCGACGTGCTCGCGCAGGGCGAGCGGTCGGTCGACGAGATCGCCGGGGAGATCGACCAGAGCGTCGCCAACACGTCGCACCACCTGCAAGCGTTAGCCCGCGCGGGATTGTTGTCGAGTCGCCGCAAAGGAACGCGAGTGTTCTACGCGCTGAGCAGCGAGCGGGTCGGCGAGCTGTGGTCGGCGCTACGGGACGTGGCTGTCGAACACGTCGCCGGGATCGAACGGCTGGCCACCGCGTACCTGGGCGACCGGAGCGAAATCGAGCCGATCACCCGACGTGAGCTTGTCTCGCGCCTGCGTCGACGTGACGTTGTCGTCATCGACGTGCGCCCGTACAGCGAGTACGAGGCTGGTCACATTCCGGGTGCGCGGTCGTTGCCGCCCGACGAGGTGCGCAAGCGATTGCGAGAGCTGCCCAAGGATGTCGAGGTTGTGGCGTACTGCCGCGGACCATTCTGCGTCTACGCCGATGATGCAGTCCGAGCGCTCGGTCGGCGCGGGGTCCGTGCGCGCCGACTGGAGGACGGATTTCCAGAATGGCGGCGCGCTGGCCTCGCGGTCGCTACGGGTGCGGAGGTCGCGAAGTGACCGAGGATCTACTGGTCGACCAAGATCTGCTGCGCGAACAGGTACGCGAGAAGTACCGCGCGGTTGCGGTCGATCCTCGCGCCACGTTTCATTTCCATACCGGCCGACCGCTTGCGGCTCGACTCGGCTACGAGAACGCGGTCGTCGATGCGTTGCCCGACCGCGCCGTCGAATCGTTCGCGGGTGTTGGCAATCCGTTCTCGCTGCGGCGCCTGGCACGGGGCGAGCGGGTCGTCGACCTTGGCTCGGGCGCCGGGTTCGATTCGTTCATCGCGGCCGATCAGGTCGGCGAGACCGGTCACGTCGTCGGCGTGGACATGACGCCTGAGATGTTGGAGAAGTCGCGCGACACGGCCGCGGCTCTCGGATTCGCGCACGTCGAGTTCCGCGATGGACTCGTCGAGGACATTCCGGTCGAGGACGCGTGGGCGGACGTGGTCATCTCGAACGGTGTGATCAACCTGTGCGCCGACAAGCGCGCGGTGTTCGGCGAGATCCACCGCGTGTTGCGGCCGGGTGGCACGCTGCAGTTCGCCGATATCGCCAACGGACGTCCCGTACCGCCCGACGCGCTGCGGGACATCGACCTGTGGACCGGCTGA
This sequence comes from Actinomycetota bacterium, assembly GCA_030774075.1. Lineage (GTDB taxonomy): Bacteria > Actinomycetota > Acidimicrobiia > IMCC26256 > PALSA-610 > PALSA-610. Next base: position 5,095 of record JALYLU010000190.1, read on the forward strand.
ATTGCCGGCGGGCTGCCCCGTGCGGGCTGGCACAAGATGCTCGAAGACATGGACTTCGAAGGCGTGCAGATCGGCTCACCAGTCGACACCTTCTCGGGCGCGACGGGCGAAGCGAAGGCGCGTGCCTTCGACGTCTACGGGTACGCGTTTCTCGCGCGCAAACCCAGCTGATCATTTCAACGAGTTCCTGAGCGAAGGAGATTGATCGAGTGAATCCAAACAAGGCACTGTGGGAAAAGGGCGACTTCACTCGCATCGCGGCGAGCATGCGAGACAGCGGCGAGGAGCTAGTCAATCGACTCGGCATCACGAAGGGGCTCAAGGTTTTGGATCTCGGGTGCGGCGACGGGACGACAGCCGTTCCAGCCGCCCGACTCGGGGCCGACGTGTTGGGCGTCGACATAGCGAGCAACCTGGTCGAGGCAGGAAATAGTCGGGCGAAGGAAGAGGGCCTTGCGAACCTGATGTTTCAAGAAGGCGACGCCTCCGATCTGAACGAGCTGAACGACGATTCGTTTGATCTCGTCGTGAGCATCTTCGGAGCAATGTTTGCTCCGCGGCCGTTCGATGTGGCCAAGGAGATGGTGCGGGTGACCCGGCCCGGAGGTCGGATCGTCATGGGAAACTGGATTCCGGGCGACCCGACGTTGGTGGCACAGATCTTGAAGATCAGCTCGGCATACTCACCGCCGCCGCCCGAGGGATTCGTCAGTCCGATGACCTGGGGGATCGTGGACAACGTTGTCGAACGCTTCGCCGCTGCCGGCGTTCCCGAAGACAAGATTTCGTGCGAACGCGACACGTTCGTCTTCAAGACCCCCGGCTCACCGTCGGAGCTCCTTGGTGAGTTCAGGACCTACTACGGCCCGACGATGAATGCGTTCGAAGCTGCCGAGGCGAGCGGTCGCACGGATGAGCTACTCCGCGAACTCGACGCTCTGTTCAACGAACAAAACCAGAGCCCGAACAACACGGCAACCTCCATCCCCGCGACCTTTCTGCGTGTCACCGTCGAAGTCTGAGTGAGGGAGTAGGCCGTGGGCCAGAAAGCGAGAGTGGACCTCGTTCTTGACTGTGCGGCGCCGAAGCAGCTCGCCGACTTTTGGCGCGAAGCTCTCGACTATCGCGACTACTACATGGATACGAACATCGCGGTGCTCGTCCCCAAGGAGGGGATCGCACCGCCGCTCGTCCTCCAGGGGGTACCGGAGCAGCGCGTGGGGAAGAACCGGATGCATCTCGACATCGTCGTCGACGACATCGAACCCGAGATTGCGAGGCTGCAATCGCTCGGCGCAACGCGACTCGACGAAGGAGTACAGAGTCTCGGAGAGACGAAGTGGGTCAGGATGTCGGATCCCGAGAACAACGAGTTCTGCGTCTGCACCGGCGTCGAGTGGTAACCGCCGAAGGACACACGCGGGCGTAAGCATGGCCGGGCGGGCTCATGAGCATCACCATCACGGCCCGCCCAGGCACGTCTAGACAAGAGCCGAGACAAGCCACGCGCCCGCGCCGAGACGGACCCCGAGACCTGCCTCGTGGTGCTCAGCCAGCGATGCTCGGACCGCGTCGATCGCGCGCTCGCGAGCGTCGGGCGTAGCGGTGTCGAGTAAGGCATGAGCAATGCCTGTGCCGAGGAGATAATCGAGTGTCTCGTCGACGGTCCCGCCGCCGCCCAACGTGATGGTCGTGTCGAACGGTCCCATCTTGATGGTGTTGAACCCGGCGCCACCGAGGACGGCGCGTATCGCGTCGCCGTCGGCGAGCGAGAACATTCCTGGGGCGTTCTCGCCGCCAAGGTCTGGTAGTGCGACGTGTGCGGCGGCAGCGAGACCAGGTACGAGAAGCCATTCGTTCGCGTCCAGCGGTCGCTAGCACACGAACGCCAACCGGCCGTCGTCGGCCAACGCGCCGCGCAAGTTCGCGAACGCGGCCGTGGGATCGTCGAAGAACATCACTCCGAACCGGCTCACCACGACGTCGAACGACGCCGGTACAAACCGGTGGACTTGCGCGTCAGCTTCGACGAACTCCACGTTCGCCAGCCCAGCATCTGCTGCACGGTTGCGCGCGACGGCGAGCATCGGCCCCGACAGATCGATGCCCACGGCGCGCTGTGCCTGTGCAGCGGCAGTGATCGTCGTGGCCCCGCATCCGCAACCGATGTCGAGCACGCGGTCCGTTCCCGCGAGCGTAAGCCGTTCGAACAACATGTCGGCGAACGGTGCGAGCTGGCGGTCGTAACGTTCGGCTTTTTCGACCCAATGGTTCGACTCCACGCCGTTCCACTGCTCAGTCTGCCGCTCGTTCGTGCTCACTCCGACTCCCTCGTCTTGTCACGGTCATGGCGGCCAATGACCGCACCCACTCGCAATTGCTCGACCAGCAACGCCAACCCAGCGTCAGCTGATGTTCTCGAATGGCGTACCAACGCATTGCCGAGTGCATCTGCGGTGAGCGCGACAACCGACTGCGCAATGAGCGGACGAGCGCGGCGAGCAAGGGCGACCGCCTCATTCGCGTCGAGACGATCCCAGACTTCGGCAACGAACAAGCCAGCAAGTACGTCGGCCTGTCGTCGCGCCGTATCCACGAGCGCACGTACCGCGGTCAGCGCCGCGTCGAGTGAGACACCGACATCGGTGAGATCGGCGACAAGCGCAAGCAACGAGGGTGAGCGGACCAACCATCGGTCTGTTCCGTCCGAATGGACCAAGCCGGCGTTCGCTGCGGCATCGCGATCAGCTGAGGCGGCCAGGACGCCGCAGCGCGCAACGAGATCCTGGGTTGACAGCGCGACCGGTGCCTCATCGAGTGCGGCACCGTCAAGTAGGTCGTGTAACGAACGCCCACGATCCCAGGCATCAAACAGATCACGAATCCCCGCGAGCGAGTAGCCGCGCGCCTGCAACCGACCGATCAGTTCCAGTCGACGCCGATGTTCCTCGTCGTACACACCGACTCGGCCCACCTTGCGCGGCGCAGGCAGCACACCGAGGGTCCGGTACTCGCGAATCGTCCGCGACGGCACACCAGAAAGGCCGGCCAGTTCGTCGATAGACCAACCACTAGACATCGACGGAAGATACCGTTACGGTCATATCCGTGAGTATCCCGGATGACCGGCTCCCGGTCAACCCCGTCGAGCTGACCGAAGTCCTCGACGCCTTGAGAAAGCTCGACGCTCCCCACCTCACCCTCGCGAGCCCGCCGCAACCTCTGACCGGCGGCTTCTGGGCCGAAATGTGGACGCTGACCCTCGACAACCGCGGGCCCCGACTCCCGGAGCAGGTTGTCTTGCGCCTCTCGCCCGATCCCCAACTTGCAGCGTGGGAGACAGCCGTCCAACGCATCGCGGCCGACATGCAGTACCCGACGCCAGCGATCATCGCCTTCAGCCACCCCACTGACACGACACGGTTCTGGTCCGTCATGCAACACGCTTCCGGGCAACCATTGCTCGCCGGGCTCTCAGGCATCCGCGCGTTGACCAAACTCCCCCAACTCGCCCGACAGCTCCCAGACCAACTCGCCAGCGTCATGGCGCAGCTCCACGCGCTCGATCCAACAGCCATCGAACAAGAGGTCCGCGAGATTAGGGGCGGACGCGACAGCATCGATGGACTCCTTGAG
>JALYLU010000191.1:0-749 GCA_030774075.1 Actinomycetota bacterium
CGTCTGCGAGGAGCTGCTGTTTCGAGGTTTGCTGCTCCGAGCGCTGCGCCGCCGGATGTCGCCGGAAATGGCCGTGATCGTGCAGGCGCTCGCCTTCGCGCTCGCCCACCCGATGCTCAGCCCGACCCTGGGCGATTTCGCCGTGGTCCCGGCCCTGTTCTTACTGGGCGCGGTGTCGGGCGTGGTCGCAGTCCGGCGAGGCGACCTTTCGGCGTCGATCATGATGCACATCGGCTTCAACCTGGTGACCACGCTTTTGGCCCTCTGACCGGCCGTTCGGCCGTCATGACGGCGCGAGCGTGGCAAATGTCGCCGGCCGACCGCTTCAGTATTTTGGCGTCGATGCCGACAATGATCACCGGCTCGGTGTCAGGGAGGCACAAGAATGCTGGTCTGCACAGGATGTGCGAAAACCATGCTCGTCACGATCCGCATGCGCGTTGCGGGCCGCGAGATCGTGTTCCACCGTTGTTCGAAATGCGAGGCCAACACCTGGCAGGACGACGCAGGTGTCCTCTCGCTGAACGAGGTGCTGGAGCTGGCTCGCGCCGCGCATTAGGCGGTTTTCGCGCCCACGCCGGCGCGCGGGGTGAGTCCGGCGCGGCGGCGCGGTCTGGCATCCTTTCTCCCAGTGGCTGCTCCCACGACGGAAACCCAGGCCGTGACGACGACCGCCCACGAGGCACCGGCCCACGAGGCACCGGCTCGGGTCGGCCTCTCCCTCGACGAGGACGACCAACCGCGCGCGC
>JALYLU010000191.1:759-8699 GCA_030774075.1 Actinomycetota bacterium
CTCTGGGAGCGCGCGACCGGCTGGGTCATCGTCGCGATCTGCACCTGGTTGGTGTTCTGCATCATCGATCCGGCTCACCACTGGACCCTCGTCCCGGGCAACTTCCGCTTCGGCGATCTGTTCCGCAACACCACGGCCAATGGTGGCGACATGGGCGCCCACGTGTGGTGGCCCAAGTTCCTGGCCGACCACTGGTTCCCGAAGCTCCGATTGTCGGGCTGGGCGCCCGACTGGTACGCGGGCTTCCCGGTCGGCCAGTACTACTTCCCGGTCCCGGCGTTGATGATCTGGGTGCTGAAGGTCGCAATGCCGTACAACGTCGCGTTCAAGCTCGTGACGGTGAGCGGTCCGCTGATGCTGCCCGCGGCCGCGTACTCGTTCGCGAAGGGCATGAAGGCGCCCTGGCCGGCCCCGCCGGCGATCGCGCTCGCGGCGTTCGGCACTCTCGTGCAGACCCGTACCGACTGGCAGATCTACGGCGGCAACATCGCGAGCACGCTGGCGGGTGAGTTCTCGTTCACGATCGGTCTCGCGTTCGCGCTGTTCGGCCTCGGCGCGCTCGCCTACACGCTCGATACCGGACGCCGGCGGTGGCTCCCTGCCGCACTGATCGCGCTGGCGATCATGTCGCACATCGTCGTCGCGATCTTCATCGCGATCGCGGCCATCCTGCTCTGGCTCACCCGTCGTCCGCAGCGCACGTGGGCGATCGCGTTGCCGGTCGGAGGCGTCGCGGTCGCGTTGAGCGCGGTCTGGATTCTGCCACTGCTGTCGCAACAGGCCTTCACGCAGAGCATGCGGTACACGAAGCTCCTGCCGAAGGGCGACTTCAAGCTCCCGTCGTGGCTGCCGCTGCCGGGAGCGGTCCGGCACACGATCGACGGCCTCGGGAACGCCGTCGGGCGTCCGCCACTCGACACCAATGCCAATCCGGTCCGGCACTTCTCTCCGACCTTGTGGTTGCCGTGGTGGATCTGGATCCTCGCCGGCGTGGCGATCATCGCTGCCGGTTGGTATCGACGGCGCTCGACCCTCGTGCTCCTCGTGCTCGCGCTCGTCGTCGGCGTGATGTTCATCCAGTGGCCCGAGCACGCGATCTGGAATACGCGTTTCCTGCCGTTCTGGATCCTCTCGTGGGCGTTCCTCGCGGCGATGGGCGCGACCGAGATCGCCCGACTCGCCGCCGCGCTCGTGAGCCGCGCCCACGCGTGGATACGCGACGGCGACCTACGGGACGCGCGCGCCCGGGCGTGGGCCGAGATCGCGACCGCCGACGACGACGCGGCCGCCACTCCGGAGGTCCGCAAGGAAGCGGCGTGGGCGCTCGCCGATCGCCGTTTCGATCGCGGGCCCGAGGGCTGGGAGCCGCCCGAGCAACTCTCCGATGCCGTCGTGGGCAAGGCTCGGCGACGGCTCGGCGCGATCGCTCTCGCCGTGGTCGTCGCGCTCGGCGGCGCGTTCGCGCTCGATCGCGGGTTCGACGCGGCCGATCACAACTCCGCCATCGCGATTCGCGGCTGGGCCTCGTGGAACTACTCGGGCTACGAGAGCAAGCCGGCCTACCCCCAGTACAAGGCGATCATGACCGGCATGGAACAGGTCGCCGACTCGCACGGCACCGGCCGCGCGCTCTGGGAGCCGTCATCGGGTGAGCCGGACGCGATCAACAGCTACGGCACGAGCCTGGCGCTCATGCTGCTGCCGTACTTCACGCACGGGAAAATCGCCTCGATGGAGGGCATTTACTTCGAGTCGTCGGCGACGACCGACTACCACTTCCTCACAGTGAGCGAATGCGCTCAGCACCCGTCGAACCCGGTCCGAGGGCTCGTCTACGGCTCGGGTACTTCCGACTTCGATCTGTGCGTGCGCCACCTGCAGATGCTCGGCGTCCGGTATTACATGGCGTGGACCCCCGAGATGCAGAAACTGGCGAGCAGGAACCCACAGCTCACGCTGGTGAAGGACATCCCTCAGAACCCGCCGATCGCGGGCCCGCCGCCCGACAAAGAGCTGAAGGACTGGAAGGTGTACCAGGTGGCGAATAGTGACCTCGTCGTCGGGATGGATCGCGAGCCCGTGGTCCTCACCTCGCTGCCGAGCGGTCGGCCGAAGTACTCCAAGTGTTGGGACCAGACCTGGGACCCGTCATCGGGCGCCGAGCCCCGCATGCAGGACGGGTGGGAGTGCACGACCGCGCCGTGGTGGGTCAATCGCGAGGCCCTGAGCACTGTGTACGCGCAGACGGGCCCGAGTGAGTGGACGCGCGTCAAGGCGAGCGACCTCGCCCGGGCCCAGCCGCGTGTGGTCACGCCGGCGCAGGTCAGCAATGTGCGGACGACCGTCGACAAGATCTCCTTCGACGTCTCCGAAGTCGGAAAACCCGTCGAGGTCAAGGAGTCGTTCTTCCCGAACTGGCACGTCTCCGGGGCGAAAGGTCCGTACCGTCTCGCCCCGAACCTGATGGTCGTCATCCCGACATCGACGCACGTCGAGCTGACCTATGGGTTGACCACCGCCGACTGGGCCGGACGCGCCATCACAGTCGGAGGAGCCGTCGGGCTGGTGCTGCTCGGACTCTGGACCGGCGCGCGCCGGTTCGCGGCGGGAGCCGACGGCGACAGCGCGGGGGAGCCGGACGCTTGGCGCGACGAGCAGAGCGGTGACGACAGTCACGACGCCGAGGAGCCGAATACCCCTCCGGAGGGCCCACGCACCGGTCCCTCCGAGGACGAGCCGCCGGACCGGAAGGAACCGGAGCCGGCGCTACCATGATCCGGCCCTGAGGCCGGAACTGCGCTTGGGAAGTGGGTGGGAGCACAGCGTGTCGCTCGACGGAGTCTTCAAGGCCTACGACATTCGCGGCGTCTATCCCGATGACATCGACGAGGCGCTCGTCCGCCGCATCGGCAACGTCTTCGCGCATTTCACCGGCGCGCAGCATCTCGTCGTGGGCCGCGACATGCGGTCCTCGTCGGAGTCGCTCGCGGCCGCGTTCATCGAGGGTGCGACGCTCGCGGGCGCCGACGTCACCGACGTCGGCCTGGCCTCGACCGACCTCGTGTACTTCGCTTCCGGGCGTCTCGACGCGCCCGGCGCGATGTTGACCGCCAGTCACAATCCGGCGAACTACAACGGCATCAAGCTCTGTCGCTCCGGCGCCGCACCAGTGGGCGAGCAGACCGGTCTGCAACAGATCAAGGAGATGGTCTCCTCCGGCGTCACGTCGCGGGGGGAGGTCGCGGGCAAGGTGGAGCGTGTCGACCTGCTCGAGGCCTTCGGCGAGCACGTGCGCTCGTTCGTCGACCCAGCGGCGCTGAAGCCGCTCGCGGTGGTGGCCGACACCGCCAACGGCATGGGCGGGCTCGTCGTCCCCCGCGTGTTCGAGGGCCTGCCGTTCTCCTTGACTGTCCTGTACGGAGAGCTCGACGGCTCGTTCCCGAACCACCCGGCCGACCCGATCCAACCCGAGAACCTGAAGGATCTGCAACGCGCGGTCCTCGATCTGAACGCCGACGTCGGGCTCGCGTTCGACGGCGACGCCGATCGGATGTTCCTCGTCGACGACAAGGGCGTGCCGATCAGTGGTTCCACGACGACCGCCATCGTCGCGGCGGGCATCCTCGACCGTCATCCCGGAGAGTCGGTGGTGCACAACCTCATCTGCTCTCGGTCGGTGCCCGAGATCATCCGCGAGCACGGTGGAATCCCCGTCCGCGCACGCGTGGGCCATTCGTTCATCAAGCAGGTCATGGCCGAGACCGGCGCGATCTTCGGCGGCGAGCATTCCGCGCACTACTACTTCCGTGACAACTGGCGAGCCGACTCCGGGTCGATCGCCGCCCTGTTGGTGCTGGAGCAGCTCGGTCGCGCGGGCTTGCCGCTCTCGGAGCTGCGCAAGCCCTTCGAGCGCTATGTGCAGAGCGGCGAGATCAACTCTCGGGTCGACGACCCGGCGGCGATCATCGCCGCGGTCGCAGCGGAATACTCCGCGTGCTCGCAAGATCGGCTCGACGGATTGACGGTCGACTGCGGTGAGTGGTGGTTCAACTTGAGACCGAGCAACACCGAGCCGCTCCTGCGCCTGAACCTCGAAGCCCCTGACGCCGCGCGGTGCGAGGCGCACACGACGGAGGTGCTCGCGCTCGTTCGAGGACAGGAGCGTTGACCACGCCACGACCGACCCGGCGGTGTCGCGCCCTTCGCCGATAGTCTGCGCGACATGGCGCTCGACCCGAAACTCCTCGAGATCCTCGCGTGCCCGCAGGACAAGGGCCCGCTGTTGTACTTCGCGGACGAGCAGTCGCTGTACAACCCGCGGCTCCGTCGTCGTTATCGTGTTCTCGACGGCGACATCCCCGATCTGCTCATCGACGACGCCGAGACCGTCGACGACGCGGAGCACGATCGGTTGACGACCAAGGCCGAAAGCGACGGCGTCAAGCCCACTTTCGAGCAGTGACCACCGACTCCCTCAACTTCCTCGACGCGGTCGCGGGGTTGCCGGAACAGCTCGCGCACGCCCACGAGGTCGCGGGCACGGTGCACATCGACGCCTTTCCGCGCGGCGACCAGATCCGCAACATCGTCGTGCTGGGCATGGGCGGGTCGGGGATCTCCGGCGACGTCGTCGCGGCCGCGTTCAACGACGAGCTACCGGTGCCGCTCACGGTGCTGAAGCAGATCCGCACGCCGGCCTTCGTCGGTCCCGAGACGCTCGCGATCGCGGTCTCGTACTCGGGGAACACGGAGGAGACCGTGTCGATGGCGTCGAGCGCCGTCGAACGGGGCGCGCAGCTCGTCGCGATCTCGTGCGGTGGCCGGCTCGCGGAAGTGGCGCGCGACGCGGGCGCGCTGCACCTTGCCTGCCCGCCGGGGTTCATGCCGCGGGCGGCGATCGGCGCGCTCGTGGCGCCGCTGCTCGTCACCCTGTTTCGCGCGGGGCTGGCTCCGGGCGCGCATGCGAATCTCGTCGCTGCGCAGGCGCAGCTCGCGCGCCGACGCGATCGCTGCATCCCCGACATGACCGGCGCGGCGAACCCCGCGCGCGAGCTCGCGCGTCGCCTCGACCGCACGATTCCGATCGTCTACGGCGGCGGCGCGCTCGGTGGCGTCGCCGCGTATCGCTGGAAATGCGACGTGAACGAGAACGCCAAGGCACCGGCGTTCTGGCACCAGTACCCCGAGCTCGACCACAACGAGATCTGCGGATGGGGCCAGCACGGTGATGTCACGCGACAACTGGTCTCGCTCGTCGAGCTGCGGCACGGCTTCGAGCACAAGCGGTTGCAGCTCCGCATCACCGTGACCAGGGAGATGATCGAGGAGTGCGTGCATCAGGTGCTGGAGGTCGAGGCTGAGGGTGAGGGACGGCTCGCGCAGCTTCTCGACCTGATGTACATCGGCGACTGGACGAGCTGCTACCTCGCGCTGGAGAACGACGTCGACCCCGGGCCGATCGACGCAATCCTCGAGTTGAAGTCGCGCCTCGCGAAGACGCCCTGATCCGCATTCTCGACCGAGGTCGCCGCCGCGCTCGAAAGACTCCGCCGTCATCGAATAGCGCGCAATTCCTGCCAACTGTCGGCAAGAAAACCGACGCGTCACGTACAGAAATCGTGCCATCTGTTGGCAAGAAAACCGACGCGTCACGTACAGAAATCGTGCCATCTGCAGGATGCAACCGTGGGGCGCCGGCGGACGTCTAGTAGACGGACGACGGCGAAAAGCGGATTCATCGTGCGTGACGAGGGTTGGGCATCGGAAGACGACGTTCGCGCCGCCGACGACATCCCCGTCGCGGAGCTCAGCGACGAGGAGGACGGGCCGCGTGCCCGGCGCCGACCGCGCGGCCCGCGTTCGCGTCGGTCGGCCGCGCGGGCGCTCGCCATATCGCTGCTGCTCGCCGGCGTGATCATCGCGTCGCGCATCTCGAACGACGGCGACCGCGCGCACCGGAGCGAGAAGCCCGGGATCAGGACCGTCGAGGACGATCCCGTGCGACTCGACGTGCTGGCTGCGCTGCGCGCCACGACGGCCTCGGGCAGCTTCAGGCACCATTTCCGGTTGAGCGAGTCGTCCCCGGACGGGTCGATTACGACGACCCCAGGTGCCGGCAGCCGAAACGTGACGATCACCGGCGACGGAACGATCAACGTCGCACCGCCGGTGATGGTCAGCACTTCGGACGTGCCCGGGCTCGGCGAGGTCACCGTGCACGTGAACGGCACCGACGTGTGGGAACAGGGCGGCGGCAACTACGGAATGTCTCCGGGCGCGAGCTCGAATCCGGGTGCGCCGCTCTCGGAATTCGCCGGGTTGGTCCTGGGCACGCTCGGGCCGCGCGAGGGCGCGATCGCGATGAACAGCATGGCGAGCCCGACCGGGTACCTCGACCTCGCGGAAGCGGCGATCACGGCCGCGTCGAAGCTGGGCGACAGCGCCGTCGACGGCGTCCCGGTGCACGACTACGAGGTCACCGTTGACGCGACGAAGGTGGTCGACCGGCCCGGGCTCACCGCAGAAGAGATCAAGACGGCGACCGCAGCTCTCGCAGTGCTGCGGCGCGAGGGGTACCGAACGACGACCGTGCGACTCTCGATCGATCCACGCGGTTTCATCCGCGCCGCCCACGCGGTCGTGAGGTTCGCCGACGGCGGCACGGTCACCGCCGAGACGACGTTCTCGGACTTCGGGTGCTCGACAACCGTCCAGGGCCCCGACGGACCCGCGATCGTCCCCGCCGCGGCCGGCTGCCCGCCGTCCTCGAGTACGGCGTCGCCGTAGTCGGATAAAACTGGGGCGAATCCACCCGTCCGAGGGGGTGCAGGTGGACACTGGGTCCGCGCGCCATCCCTCGCGCTCTGGAGGCCCTCATGCTCGAAGGCTCACCCTCGTTTCCCGCGACGTTCTCGTTCGACCCACCCGAGCGGATCGCGAATTGGCGACCGCTCGTCAACTGGCTGCTCGCCATCCCGCATCTCATCGTCTTGAACGTGTTGCAGCAGGTGAGCAACGTGGTCGCCCTCATCTCCTGGTTCGCCATCGTGTTCACGGGCAAGCTGCCCGAGGGCCTGGCCACGTTCCAGGCCATGTACCTGCGCTACACGCTGCGCACGTACACCTTCGCCGGATTCATGCGGGAGGAGTACCCGCCGTTCGGCTTCGACACCAGCGCGAGCGACCCGGGCAACGACCCGCGCGTCCGGGTCGACGTCCGGCCGCAGCTCACAGACCGGAACCGGTTGACTGCGTTCTTCCGGATCATCCTCGTGATCCCGCACGTCGTCGTGCTCGCGGTGTTGGTGATCGCGTCGTTCGTAGTGACGCTCATCGCGTTTTTCGCCGTGCTCTTCACGGGGCGCTGGCCGGCCGGCATGCGCGATTTCGTGCTCAACGTGTGGCGTTGGGGGTTGCGGGTCGAGGTCTACTTCCTGTTGCTCACCGACACTTACCCGCCGTTCGCCCTGGGCTGAAAGCGGAGGAGTCAGCCCCGACGAACCGTCAGCGTGAACACGTCGGGGCGCGCGTAATGACCGACGACGTCGAACTGGCGCCGTGACTGGCGCACCTTGGCGACGTCGACCTCGGCGTAGAGGATTCCTTCGGTCTCGCTGATCGGGCCCGCGAGGATCTCCCCGTACGGATCGACGATCACAGTGTTCCCGCGCGACATCCAGTCGTCGTCACCGCCGTAGATGTCGTCGCGGCCCGGGAAGTCGGCCGGAACGTCGGAGCCGCGCAGGCACGACGTGATCCCGAGCACGTAGCACCGTCCCTCCTTCGCGATGTGACGCATGGACGCCACCCACACGTCGGAGTTGTCCCACGTGGGCGCGAGCAGGATGTCGACGCCTTGCTCGTACATCGCCACGCGCGCGAGCGGCATGTAGTTCTCCCAGCAGATGAGCCCGCCCAGGCGCCCGAATGGCGTGTCGAAC
>JALYLU010000192.1 GCA_030774075.1 Actinomycetota bacterium
GGCCACCTCCGCGTACGGGCCGTCGGCGATCACCAGCGACGGCCTCGGGATCGCGAACATCCATTCGCGCGCCGCCTCGCCGTCCCGCGTGTCGCACAGCGACTGGCCGTCGCTGACGACGGCGACCCCGCCGACCCACCGCAACCAGCGGGGCGTCCGGCCATCGGCGCGGATCGGACCGAAATCGGGGAGATCGACCACCTCCGCCCCGTTTGCGCGCGCGAGCCGGGCGAACGAGAGGTGCAACGTGGCGAGGGACGCCGGGGACGCAGTCGCGATCGCGACGCGCGCGCCGCGCGCCGCGGCTTCGAGTACTCGGGCGACGGCGCTACGAGTCGCCGCGATCGTGCGCGACGCGTCGATCACCGGCGCGTCGGCGGTCGCACCGAACGCGCCGGTCACCGCCGTCCAGGCGTCGATGAGCGTGAGCCCCATCATCGGGTCGAGCTCGCCGAGCGCGCGACGGTCGCCGGCCACCATGCGTTCCACGGTGCGACGCAATTCGGTCGAGCCCGGTCCGGACCCGCCGGCGCCCGCGACCTTCGACCGTTCGATCAACGCCTCCAGCGTCAGCGGCGGCGCAGGTCGCGACGCTTCCGCGTGGGGCACGAGCTTCGGAGGACGGTTACGGGCGGGCCTCACCTCATTCTCCCCATACTCCCCGCGCCGGAGATCAACCCGCGCCGAGCGTTCGTGACCGGAGTGTCGCCGCGCTTACCGCGTCGAGGATCGCCGCGCGTAGACCGTGCGCTTCCAGCTCGCGCAGTCCTGCCGCGGTCGTGCCGCCCGGCGACGTCACCGCGGCGCGCAGCCCTTCGGGTCCCGAAGGATCCTGAGCGAGCAGCGTTGCAGAGCCGAGCAGGGTCTGTACGACGAGCTTGGTCGCGACGTCTCGCGCGAGTCCGACGAGCACGCCGGCTTCGATCATCGCCTCGGCGACGAGGAAGACGTAGGCCGGTCCGGAGCCCGACAAGCCCGTGACGGCGTCGAGCATCGGTTCCCCCACGCGCACGACGATCCCCACGCTTCCGAGCAGACGCTCCGCGAGATCGAGGTGCTCGGCATTCGCCCGAGTGCCGCCCGCGATCGCCGATGCGCCCAGCCCCACCAACGCGGGCGTGTTCGGCATCGCGCGTACGACGGGCCGCTCGGGGACGAAGGACTCGATCTGGGCGATCGTCACCCCCGCGGCGATCGACAGCACGAGGGTCCCGGTACCCAGCGCGGGTAATGCGGTCTCGAGGGTCGCTTCGACGTCACCCGGCTTCACCGCGACGACGACGACATCGGCGTCGGCCACCGCCCACGCCGCGCTCGGGACGACCCGGACCTTCGGGAATTGCTGCTCGAGCGCGCCGCGCCGCTCACCGTCGATCTCCGCGATCGACAGCGCGTCCGCGTCCCACCGGCCGTCGAGGAGGCCGCCGACGAGGGCCGCGCCCATCTTTCCTCCACCGAGCAAGGCGACGCGTGACATCTTCACGAGGGTAACCGTCGCGCCGCGGACCAGCTGGTCGTTGTGGGGCCGTTGTGGAGCCGACGCCGTGCGGGCGGGCGACTCGCTCCGGGGCTCTTCGAGACGAGCTCGGGCCCGAGGAACCTTCGGATCCGACCCCGCACTTCCCCGAACGGGGCCGACCCTCCCGCACCTCGGGCCCGTCGACGAAACGCACGGTAGCACGTGGCCTCGACGCACTACAAGACTACTTGAAACATTTTCAGATGATCTCAGCTCTTGGCGAAGCCGATCCGGATCGCGGGCTGGAACCACCGCTCCACGAGCTCGTAGAGCGCTCCGATGATGCGGTCGAGCTCCGCGACATCGAGATGCTCGAGCAGCACGCGACCGAGGAGATAGACGTCGCCGTCGGGCCCGATCGAGAAGTGCGCGCCGTACGTTTGATGGTTGCGCGCCAACAGGAACCGGTACAGCTCGAGCTGATTCGTCGGCGGATCCGGCATGAAGTACACCTCGTAGCGCAGCGTGCGCTGGTGCAGATCGAAGTAGATCGTCGCGGCGTCGCGACCATCGCACCCGAAGCGCACGTACCACCGCGGGATCTCCGGGTCGTACTCGACGGTCTGGACCCACGGCTCGTTCGCGACCTGACCTTCGAGGTGCGCCGCGATCAGATCGTGCCGCGCCTGGCGCGCCTGCGGATCGAGCGGCTCGTCGGTCACTCGCGGCGCCTCTGACTCAGTCGCAGCGCACGAGTCCGCGCGATACGAGATCGCCGTAGAGCCGGCGAAGTCGCCCTGCGGTCATGCTCCACGAGTAGCGCGTGGATCGCACGGCCGCGCTGACACCCATCTCGCTCGCGAGGATCTCGTCCGCGAGCAACCGCGCGACGGGCGCCGCGAAGTCGTCGGGGTCGCGGCCGTCGATGAGGAAGCCGGTGTGCCCGTGATCGACGAGCGAGCGCAGGCCGCCGACCGCGGCGGCGACCACCGGCGTTCCGCAGGCGGCCGCTTCCAGCGCGACGAGCCCGAACGACTCCGAGCGAGACGGCACGATGCACACGTCGGCCGCCCGGTAGTAGTCGGCGAGACGATCGTGGCGCCGGGGGCTCACCCAGTGGATCTGACCGGAGACTCCGAGCTCCTCGGCGAGCGCGTGCACCCGCGCCTGCTCGGTATTGCCATCGCCGCCGCTCGGTCCGCCGACGATCACGAGGGCGACCTTCGGGTCGTCGAGGGCGGCGAGGGCGCGGATCGCGAGGTCGGCGCCCTTCAGCCGTTGGATCCGGCCCACGAACAGCAGCACGCGCGGCGCGGTGATACGCAGGCGTTGACGCGCCGCACCGCGATCGCCGGGAAGGAAGACGGTGTGGTCGACGCCGGGAGGCACGACCTCGATCCGGTCGAGCTCGGCGTCGTACAGAGAGGCGAGCTGTGCTCGCTCGTCGTTCGTGGAGGCGAGCATCAGGTCGGCACACGCGACCACTTCGTGCTCGACGCGCGTCCGGTGTTCGGAATCGTCGTCGACACCGGCCTCGGCCTTTACGCGCGCGAGCGTGTGGAACGTTGCGACCATCGGAACGTCGAGCTCGTGCTTCAGGCGGTGCGCGACAGCACCTGAGAGCCAGTAGTTCGCGTGGAGTACGTCGACGGGCTCGCGTTCGAGCATCCGCCGCATCGACGCATCGACGAACGGCTCGACGAGCGCCGCCAGCGCGTGCTTCGGCACCGGCGTGCGCGGTCCGGCATCCACGTGCACGACCCGGAAACCCGGCTCGACCTGCACGACCGACGGTTGCGCGCGGTGATCGGCGCGCGTGTACACGTCGCACTCGACGCCGGCGCGGGCGAGGGCGGTCGCGAGCGCCCGGACGTACACGTTCATGCCGCCGCTGTCGCCGGTGCCCGGCTGCGCGAGCGGTGACGTGTGCATCGAGAACACGGCGATCCGGCGGACGGACATCCGCCGGATCGTAGCTAACCCCGGCCGCGTCCCCGGTCCCGATGCGACGCTGTTCCCGATACGACGCTGTCCCGCCGGTCCGGGTCAGCCGGCCTCGGCGTCGCGGGAGAGGTTCTCGGCCTGGAACGACCGGTAGATCTCGACCAGCGCCTGCTTCTGGCGGTCGTTGATGGTGGGATCCGCGACGATCGCGCCCACTGGATCGGTGCCCCCTCGGTCGCCGTCGGGCGACGCGTCGAGGATCCCGGCGCGCACGTAAAGCGTCTCCGCGGAGATACGCAGGCCCCGGGCGATCGATTGGAGGATCTCGGCCGAAGGCTTGCGCAGCCCACGCTCGATCTGGCTGAGATACGGATTCGAGATGCCGGCGAGCTCGCTCAGCTTCCGCAACGAGAGCCGAGCGTTGCGGCGCTGATCACGGATGAATCCGCCGAGGTCGTGCAGTCGCGCTTCGAGCGACTCGAACGACTCGGACATCAGCCCGTCGTCCCCGCAACCTGCCGCGCCGCGATCTCGCGCTCGACCGTGTCGATCACGTCGTGCATCGCGCTCCGGAGGTCGGAGAGCTCACGCTCGAACGCGCGCAGGCGCTCGAGGGTCGACTCCAGCTCGCCGGCGGGGATCAGGGGGAGATGCGCGAGAGTGGTGTCGGCGATCAGCTCCTCGCGCCCATCGTCCCATCGCAACTCGAGGCCCGAGGCGTCGGGCGGCGCCAGGCGCGTGTCGCTGATCGACGAACGGCCGGACTCCGCGCTCAGGATGCGCGGCAGGTCGTTGACCATGTCCTCGACGGTGCCGCCGCTCAGCCGGCGCGCGTGCTCGGCCTCCAGGATCTCGATGCGGGCCTGTGCGAGCCGGCGCCGGTAAGAGAGCGCGTTCTCGGCGTCATTGCACTCCGCCTTCATGGCCCGCAGCTCGTCGACGGGCCGGGAGTCGAGTGCGGCGACGAACGCGGGATCGATCAGTCGCTGGATCCGTTCCGTCGGAATCACCTCTCGAGCCTCTGACGATCGGCTTCTGACGATCGGTCTGGCCACCCTACCCGTCGTCATCAACAATGAGCGGCCAGCGTGGCGTACGGATCGATCGCCCGGCCGTTCGGACCACCGGGCCGGATCTCGAAATGCAAATGGGTGGCACCGCCGGAGGCATCGCCCGTGTTGCCGACGTGACCGATGAGCTCGCCCGCCGTCACCGCACGCGCACCGCCAACGTAGTCGCTCATGTGCGCGTAGTAATAGGTGTTGCCGTCGTGTCCTTGCACGTAGGCGGCATTGCCGCCGAGTGGGTCACCCTGGAAGAACACCGACCCGTTGGTGACCGCAACCAACGGGGTGCCACCCGGCGAGAACAGGTCGTTGCCCTGGTGCCGGCGACCACCGCCGCGCGGGGCACCGAACGTGTCGGTGAACGAGACCGGACCCTGCACCGGACACACCCACGTGCCGCTGACGATGATCTGGCCCGCGTTTCCACCGCCGCTCGTGGCACCGCTTCCGGAGCGGTTGATCCTCGCCTTCGCGCGCGCGGTCGCGAGGATCGCGGAGAGCTCCTGCAGGCGTCGATGTGCGGCGAGCTGCGCGCGCAGCTCGCTCGCGGCCTGCCCGGCCGTCGCGAGCGCGCGCTCGGCGTCGCGCTCTCGGGTCTTCATCGTGCCGAGCGCGGTCTTCGCGTGAGCGATCTCGTCGCGCAGCATCGTCCGGTGATCCTGCAGGTCGCTCGTCACCGCGTCGAGTTGCGACAGCACCTCGTCGCCCCGGGCGTTGGCGCCGTTGAGCATCGTGGCCCGCCGAGCCGCGTCCAATATGTCGGATCCGTTGCCGATCACGTCGTCGATGACGAGCGAACCGCGCTGGTACGCGACG
Source organism: Actinomycetota bacterium (assembly GCA_030774075.1). Lineage (GTDB taxonomy): Bacteria > Actinomycetota > Acidimicrobiia > IMCC26256 > PALSA-610 > PALSA-610. The sequence goes on from JALYLU010000192.1 coordinate 5,287, forward strand.
ATGGCGCGCTCGCGCCCGAGCGCCGCGAGGTGTTGCTGCTGCGCAGTCAGCGTGTCGATCGTGCTCTGTGTCGAGGCCTGCTCGCCCTGCAGCTCGTAGTAACGAGTCTGCGCGGCCTCGTACTCGGCGATCGCGTGGTTGTCGGCGCGCTCGGCTGCATCGACTCGAGCGATGGCAACCGCGAGTGGATCGGACGCCGCGTCGGCCGCCGTGGGCGGCGTCAGCACCGCGACTGCGACGGCCGCGAGGAGCACGCGCCGTACGAGCGAAAATCGGAGGTGGATGCGCACGGGCGCTGAAACGCTAACAGAGCGCCATCCGAGCGCCTCGCCCGCGTGCCGGATCCGGCACCGGCGCCGCCGCTGACCGGGGGTAGTACCGCGATCTCGTCGTCCTCGTCCAGCGCCGTCGCCCGGTCGGCCTCCGGTTCGTCGCCGTTGATCCAGACCCGAGCGGTGGTGAGCACGAGTGCAAAGGACTCTCCGTAACGCTCGACCGCGTCGGCGAGCAGTTGCTCGAGCGGAGCGCCGGAGGTGAGCTCGAACTCATCGTGGCTGCGGCCCGCGGCCTCGCGAGCCGAGGCGAACAGCAGCAACCGGACGATCACGATCGCGCGGGCGGAACGTCCGTGCGTGTGGTCGGAACGTTCGTGCGCGCGGTCGGGAGCGCCTCGAGCCGCTCGGGGTCGATGGGATCGCCCGTGACCTCGTCGACGCCGAAGGTTCCGTCGTCGAGTCGCTGCAATGCGGCCTCGATCTCCGCGAGATCCACCTCGAGCCCTTCGAGAATGGCGAGGTCCTTTTCGCGTTCGAACATCTCCGAAGCCTGATCGGCCGGATGCTGGTCGTAGTGCGTCAGGTCTCCCGAATGCGAGGCCTGCTCTTCGTCGAGACCCTCGCTGCGGAGCTCCGCGATCAGCTCTCCGACCCGAGCGCGCTCGCGCTCGAGCCGCTCGCGCCACTCGGGGCTCGCGTGCTCGTCCAGGTGGTCCTGCATGTCAGCAGGGTACTCATCCGCGCCAAATCCGTCACTCGTCCACGCCGACCATCATTCGTCCAGGTCGAGGCGCGCGCGCAGATCGACGACTCGTTCCTCGAGCAAAACCGCGAGCAGGGCGAGACGGGCACCCGCGTCGCGGGTCGCGAGCAGCCGCTGCGCGTCGAGGGGGCCGATGGGCGCGGCCGCCGCCGCCTCGTAGGAGGCGCGAACCGGACCGGCGTCGAACACCGGCGGTTCCGCGATGCGAGGATCGACGCGTCGTGCGAGCTCGGTCACGCGCGCGAACGCGTCGACCACACGCTCGCGCGCGGCGGCATCGAGCGAAGAGGCCGGCGGATCGTCCAGCGCGACCACCTGGGCTCGGGGATACGGGTCGTCGGCGAGCCAGCGCCGAACGGAGACACGCCGCATGCCGACGGTCGCCACGACGTAGCGCCCGTCGGGCAGCTCGGCCGCCTGCACCACGCGCGCGACCGTGGCGACGTCGAAACGCGTGTCGCCGCCGCCGATTTCACTCCCCCGCTCGATCAACACCACGCCGAACTCGCGGTCACCGTCGAGGACGTGGCGCATCATCAACCGATAGCGCGGCTCGAACACGTGCAGCGGGAGCAGCGCGTACGGGAACAACACGGTCCCGAGCGGGAACATCGGCATCGTGACGGGAGCCGCGCTGTCCACGAGGTCGCCGTTCGCTAGTTCCAACGCGCCCGCACTGCTCGTCGCGTCGTCGAGACCCGCTCGCGCTGGTCGGCCGCCAGGTCCGGCAGACTCAGGTGCAGCTCGCACATCCAGCCGAGCGCCATGGGGTCGGAAGCCAGGCGACCGCTCTCGAGGTTCGCCAGCATGCGCAGGACGATCGCATGGGGATCGGTGGGCGCGAGAAGCGCGCGAGAGAACCCACGCGCGTTGCCGTGCACGCGTGCGAACAGCCGGCGGCACCCGTCGAGGTCGTAGAGCGCGCCGCCCTGAAACGGGTCGCACCACACTCCTTCCCGGGCCGCGTCCATCACCAGGAAATGGCCCGGCATGCCGACGCCGTGCACCGGCGCACCGATCCGGCGCCCGACCTCCATCAGGACGATCGCGAGCGAGATGGGGATGCCGACACGCCGCTCGAGCACCGAATCGAGGAACGAGTTCTCGGGATCCCCGTAGTCGCGTGTGTTGCCGCGGAAGCCGAGCGCCTCGAAGAGATACGCGCGCATGCCGTCGAACGTCGGCGTCGGACACCGATTCGCGAGGGCATCGAGGCGAGCGCATTCGCGATCGATGTCAAGACCCGGATGCGCGTGCGCGGCCAGACAGAACGCGACGACATCGAGGCGCATCTTCCCGGCCGGTGCGGCGACCTCGGCCGCGAACCGTTCCGTGGCGTCCATGACCGAGGACGGTACCCGTACATTCGGATGCAATGGCGGGCAGACCGACCAACCGGCCGATCGAAAAGGCGACGAAGCGGCTACGAGAGCCGGCGCGCGAGATACGTCGAGTACCAACCCGCATAGCGGTCGCGGAGCTCCGGCCGCTTCCAATCGTCGCCGGTGACGACCCCGCGGCAGCGATCGGTTCCGCACGAGCACTCGAAGGTGTCGTAGTCGTCGGAGTCGGTCATCGCGTAGTCGAAGCAGAGCTCCTCGCCGGCGTCGACATCGCGCACTGTGACAAGCAGCACCGAGCCGACGATGCCGCAGTTCGGGTCACACGAGTGGTTGACGTAGTCGGCCGGATCGAACGGCGGCGTGCTCGCGAGGAACAGCTCGTCGTCGATCTGCAGGGCGTGGATACGGACCGCTTCGCCGAGATCCTCGAGCTCCCGGCTGTCGACCACGTGACCGCCGAACCCGGCTACGGTCGTGCCCGCCGGGATCGCGTCGAGCGCGAACACGCCGATACCCTTCGTTGCTGTCGGACGCGTACCCGCGCTCGGATGAAGCGACGACTGCCGCACGAATAAAGGCCGCACGAATAAAGGCCGCACGAAGAGGAATGTATCGGTCGTGACCCAAACCACAGTGTTCGAGGTCGTCGGCGGCCAGCCGTTCTTCGACGCACTCGTCGAACGGTTCTACGCACGCGTCGAGGTGGACTCGACGCTCCGACCGTTGTACCCGACCGACCTCGCGCCCGCGACGCGTGCGCTCGCGCTCTTCCTCGGCCAGTACTGGGGTGGCCCGGCGAGCTACAGCGCGGAGAAGGGGCACCCGCGCCTGCGAATGCGGCACGCGCCGTTCGTCATCGCGGGCCGCGAGCGCGACGCCTGGCTCTCGGCGATGCTGGCCGCCTCCGACGACGCGGACGCCCCCCAGGCCGCGGTGAACATGATGCGCGAGTACTTCACGACCGCCTCGACGGCGATGATC
>JALYLU010000193.1 GCA_030774075.1 Actinomycetota bacterium
CGACGGGCGAGGCGTGCCGAGCAATCACGCGCGTCCGGACGAGCTCATCGCGTTGGCTGCCGTACTGCGCGAAGTCGGCCGCGGCTCGATCGAATTCATCCCGCGCACGTTTCTGAATGGCTATGACGAGGCCGACCGTGAACTCGTGCTCGCCATGGCACGCGTGTCGGGAAGGCCCGTGCATCTCAACACGCTGACGTTGCTTCCTCACGCGCCCGACGGCTGGTCACGCAGCCTCGAGTTCGCGCAGGCGGCGTCCGATGCCGGCCTCGAGGTGCATCCGATGTTCGCGACGAACCGGCAGGGCGCGCACTTCTCGCTCGATTCGACGTTCTTGTTCGATGAGATGCCGTCGTTTCGCGACACGCTGACGTTGCCCGAGCCCCGTCGCTCAGAGCGGCTACGCGACCAAGCCGTGCGCGACCAGATGCGCAAGGAGATCGCCGACCCGACGGGTCGTTCGTTCGTGTTCGTTTGGCAGGTTGTTGCCGTGGAGACCGTCCACCGCCCCGAGCACGAAAGTTTTGTCCATCGCACCGTCTCGGACATAGCGGAGGAGCAGGGCAAGGATCCACTCGACGCGTTTCTCGACCTGTCGCTGGCCGACGATCTCCAGATGCAGTTCGTACTTGCCGCGCCACCGAACAGAAAGCGCCAGGCGGTGACCGAAGCGCTCATCAAGTCGCCCCTCGTCATGGCCGGTAGCTCCGACGGCGGCGCGCACCTGCTCTCGTTTTGCGGCGCCGATTTCACGACCCGGCTCATCAGCGAGTGGACACCCGACGTGCTGTCGATCGAGGACGCGATCGCGCGGCTCACTTCGATCCCCGCGAAGGCGTACGGAATCGCCGATCGGGGCACGCTCGAAGTCGGAAAGGCCGCCGACGTGCTACTCATCGATCGCGAGCGTCTGTCGGCCGGCGAAACGCCGCGCTACGTGCGCGACTTCCCAGCCGGAAGCGGCCGCTACGTCGTCGATGCGACGGGATACCACTCTGTGATCGTCAACGGCCAAACACTGTTGCGCGACGGCGCCGATACAGGACAGCGTCCCGGCGTCGTGCTCCGATCGGGACAGCTCGTCGACTAGTGAATCGGTTGTAGGGAGACACCGAAGCGGAAGCAGCGACGGGTCTATGGTCGTTGCGTGCTCATCACGCACCTCGGCCTCACGGTTCGCGACCCCGATCGCTCCCGCCGGTTCTATCTCGAAGTGCTCGGCCTCGATGGGACCGCGCAAGTAGAGCCTTGGGGCTTCCGAGTGGATCTTCGGAACGGCTTCATGCTGGCGCTCATCCGAGGCGAACCCTTGGCAGAGGAGATCAGCCGTGTGCATTTCGGTTGCGCGTTGACCAGCGCCGCCGTAGCGCGCGATCTTCGAGACCGCCTCCGCGGCCAGGGTGTGCCCGAGATCGAGTGGGAGGATGGTGCCGACTACGTCGGCATCAAGGTTGGCGACCCGGACGGATATGTCGTCGAGCTCGCATACGAACCGCGCGCCGCTCGCACGTAGAACGTGGCGTGCCCTCGGATCGCCGGAGACTCGAGACCATGTGCGAGTGGCTAGAGCGCTGATGTTTCGGACTCGGCGAGGCGGCGGTCGATCTCGGTGCCCATGATCTTGCAGTCCGTTGCGGGGTGGTCGTAGCGGCAGAGCAGCGCGCCGCCCAGGTAGGCGCTGCCCTGAGACCCCTCTGGGCTCCAGGTGCCTTCTGTTCGTACGATCAGACTATTGCACTTTATCTGATCGAACGATAAGGTACGTCCCGTGTCCGCTGTTGCGTCCCGACCTGCCGGCGTCGAAACCCGGCGGGCGATTCTCGATGCGGCGCTGGATCTGTTCTCGGAGCGCAGCTTCGACGGAGCGTCGACTCGGGGCATCGCCGAGTTCGCCGGGGTGACCCAGCCGTTGCTCAACTACCACTTCGCCGGTAAGGAAGAGTTGTGGCGCGCCGCGGTCGACGATCTGTTCGCGCGGTTGCGCACCTCGATGCAGCGTCGGCTTTCCGGTCTGCGCGGCGTCGACGACGTCACGATCGCGAAGCTGATGGTGCGTCACTTCGTCGAGTTCTCCGCCGCGAACCCGCAGCTCCACCGGCTCATCATGCAGGAGAGCAAACGTGCGGGCGCTCGTCTTGACTGGATGGTCGAAACGCACGTGCGACCGCTGTACGAGTACGCGGTCGCGATGTTCGAACGTCTCGCCGCGCGGGGTGAGCTCGTGCCGGTCGCACCCGCGCATCTGTACTACCTGTTGACCGGTGCAGGCGCGACCGTTTTCGTGATGGCCCCGGAATGTCAGCGACTGACGGGGGTGGATCCGTTCGCGCCCGAGTTCGTCGCAGCACACGCAGACCTCGTTGTCGACTTGTTGATCCGCGCCACGACGAAGGAGTCGGCATGACGCCCGAAGAACGCCGAGCGTTCGTCCGTGATCACCGCACTGCGATCTACGGTTACAACCGCGTGTCGGACGGCCCCGCCATGTCGATCGTCTACTACGTGATCGATGCCGACGACACGATCCTGGTGTCGACGATGCGCGAACGGGCGAAGGCCCGCGTGGTCGCCCGTAACCCGAACGTCTCGATGTGCGTGCTCGACGAGCAGTGGCCCCCTACCTACCTACAGGTGTATTGCCACGCGGAGATCGACGCCGACGAGGAACGCACGGTCGAAGTCATGATGGCGATCGGCGGCGTCATGGCCGGCAAACCGCTCGACGAATCCGTGCGGCCGCTGGTCGCGGAAGGCGCGAAGAAGGAGGGCCGCGTCGTGCTGCGGCTGCGTCCGTACGCGACCTTCGAGACCCCACCGCGTCACGTACACGACGAATCGGATATCAACCCGTCGCTCACCCACTGGACCAGCAGCTCGCTGCCGTGGAACGCCGACACCGACGCTGTGTAGGAGACGGACCCATGTTTCGACTCGTCAACGTCAACGGGCGGGCCGCGTTCGAATACGACGACTCGTGGTACGACCTCGCCGAGCTCTCCGGAGACGCGGTGCTCGCCGACCCCCTCGAGGCGGTTGCCCGCCATCGCGAGCTCCACGCGCTTTACGGCCGCTGCGCGTCGGCCTCCAGCGGTGTGCTCATTGCCGATGCCGTGCTCGGCGCGCCGGTCCCGCAGCCGCGCCAGGTGTTCGGCATCGGACTCAACTACCGAGACCATGCCGGTGAGGCCGGCGTTCCGCTGCCGCCCGCGCCGCTCACTTTTACAAAGTTCCCGTCGTGCATCGCGGGCCCCAGCGCCGACGTTCCACTCTCGGGCGACATGGTCGACTGGGAAGTCGAGATCGTCGCGGTGATCGGAGACGAGGCGTCGCACGTTGCGGTCGGCGACGCGTGGGGTGTCGTCGCCGGCCTCACGCTCGGACAGGACATCTCCGACCGTGCGGTGCAGATGACGGGAGTGCCACCGCAGTTCTGTCTCGGCAAGAGCTTCGCGAACTACGGGCCGATCGGGCCTGCGCTCGTTTCGGCCGACGCGTTTGCCGACCCCGATGATCTCGCGCTGTGGTGCGACGTCGCCCGCGAGCGCATGCAAGCGGCGCGCAGCAGTCAACTGATCTTCTCGATCCCCACGCTCGTCGCGTACCTGTCGTCGATCTGCCGGCTGTACCCCGGCGATCTGATCTTCACCGGAACCCCGTCCGGCGTCGGCCTGGCACGCAACCGCTACCTCGCGCCCGGTGAGACCATCGTCTCGGGCGCCGACGTCATCGGCGAACTGCACAACACATGCGTCGCCGGCACCGGGCCGCTCGCACCATGAGCCTCCACCGACTCCTCGGATTCCGCGCCGCGGTGGCCGACCCGACCGCCCTCGGCGCCTATTACGGCGAGCTCGGCCTCAGCGGCGACGGCACCTCCGGTTACACCGGCTCGGACGGCGGCGCCGTCGTCGTCGTCGACGAAGCTCCGTTCCGGCGACTCATCGCGGTCGACATCGGCTGTCACGACGACCGCGACCTCGACGCCGTACAGCAACGACTCGACGCGCGGGGCGCGTCCCCCACGCGCGAGTCGGAGTCAGTCTCTGTGGTCGACGACGCATCACGCGTTCTGATCACCGTGCGCGTCGCCGAACCCGAGGCGGCCGGCGCCGCCGTAGATCTCGTCGCGCAGAACACCCTGGGTGCGATCGTGCGCGTCAACGAACGCTCTCCCGCCGTATTCGGGGCGCCGCGACCGCCGCGCCGTCTCGGCCACCTCGTCATCGGCACCCCAGACCTGCGCGCGACCCGTGATCTGCTCGTGGACGGCATCGGATGCAAGGTCAGCGACGAGGTCGACGGGATCATCCATTTCCTGCGCTGCTCGACCGATCATCACAACATCGGCCTCGTGCACTCGCCCGTACCGATCCTGCAGCACTACTCATGGGAGTGCGACGACCTCGACCACGTCGGCCACACCGCAACCGCGCTCTACCGAAACGACCCGAACCGCCACGCATGGGGCTTCGGCCGGCACTTTGCCGGCTCCAACTTCTACTGGTACCTGCGGGACCCCTCCGGCTCGTTCCTCGAGCTGTACTCGGACTTCGACCGCATCACGGACGACGCCGCCTGGGAACGCAATCGCGCGCCGCTGAGCCTGGAGCACGCCGCCAACAGTTGGGGACCCAACCTGCCCCCGGAATTCGTCGTGCCCGCCGACCTCGCCGAGCTCAGTGCCGGCTGGGCGACACTCGGCTCCTGAACGTTGACCGACGAAGCGGTCGACCTGCTCGTCGTGGGCTTCGGTCCGGTCGGCGCGACCATGACCGGCCTCGCGGCGCGCCACGGCCTGTCGGTCACCGCTGTTGACCGAGAGGTGGGACTGTATCCACTGCCGCGCGCCGCGCATTGCGACCACGAGGTCCTGCGAATTCTGCAGGGGCTCGGCTGCGCCGACGAGATCGTCGCCGCCATGCAGCTGAACGAAGGGATGGATTTCCTCACCGCGAGCCGCGAGGTCATGCTCCGGTTCCGTGCGCCCGGCCTCGCTCCGACGGGCTGGCCGGCGTCGGTGCTGTTCCACCAGCCCGGTTTCGAAGGCGCGCTCCGCCGCGCGGTCCTCGCCGGCACAGCCGACGTGCGCCTCGGTGTCGGAGTTGCGGCGATCGAGCAAGACGCCGAGACCGTCGTGGCCACGCTGGACAACGGTGAACGGATACGCGCGCGGTTTGCGGTCGGGTGCGATGGCGCGCGGTCGCTCGTGCGCGGCGCGATCGGTACCGCGATGCACGACCTCGAGTTCGAGGAGCCGTGGCTCGTGGTCGACCTGTTCTTGCACGAGCCGATCGCCGGGTTGCCCGATCGGCCGCTCCAGGTCTGTGATCCGGCGCGTCCCCACACGCTGGTCCCGATGCCCTGGCCGCGTTTCCGCTTCGAGTTCATGCTGCTGCCCGGCGACGATTCCGCCGCGATCCAACGACCCGCACGAGTCCGCGAGCTGGTCGCCGCGTGGATCGATCCTGCCCTCGTCGAGGTGGAGCGGGCCGCGGTCTACACCTTCCACGGACTCATCGCGCAACAGTGGCGCGCGGGACGTATCTTCGTGGCCGGCGACGCCGCGCATCAAATGCCGCCCTTCCTCGGCCAAGGCATGTGCTCGGGAATGCGCGACGCCGCGAACCTCACCTGGAAGCTCGCGGAAGTGCAACATCAACACGCTCCGGACGCGCTGCTCGACACCTACCAGCTCGAACGCGAACCGCACGTACGTGCCATCGTCGACCTCGCCGTCGGCTTCGGGCGCAATATCTGCACAACTGACCCACAGATCGCCGCGGCGCGCGACGCCCAGATGCTCGCCGCACAGAACGAGAAGACCGGCGCACCCCAAGGAACACCTGCGCTCAATGGCGGCGACGCGATCGGACCCGGCGGAGGATCACTCAGCTCACAGCCGTGGATCAACGGTCGCCGTCTGGACGATCTCGTCGGTCCGCGTTTCACGGTCATCACCCGGGTGCCACTCGCGACCAACGACCCCGACCGCAACTGGTGGTCGCGCCGAGCCGCGATTCTCGACGCGCAAACCTTTCCGGAACTGCAACCAATCCTCAACGGCACTGACGCCGTCGTCATACGACCCGACCGCTACATCTACGCGACGGGCCCGCTCTCCGATATCACCCGCCTCGCCGCTTCAATCCTCTCCGCGCCGCACACCTGAAGCGGAAACGGCGGTGGTCAATCAGACTCACGTGTAGCACGATGATGGACGTGCCCGAAGGCGACACGATCTTCCGCGCGGCAACCCGACTGCGCGGCGCGCTCGTAGGAAAACGCCTCGTCGAACTCGAGCTGCGACGCGATCCTCGCGGTCGACGCGGACCGGAACCGGGCACCAACATCACCGCGGTCGAAGCGGCGGGCAAGCATCTCCTCGTGCACTTCGCCGACGGTCATGTGCTGCACACGCACATGCAGATGACCGGTGCGTGGCATGTCTACCGACCCGCCGAGCGTTGGCGCCGGCCCGGCCACAGCGCCCGGGTCATCGTGCGAGTCGACGACGGCACGACCGCGGTTTGCTTCGCGGCACCGATCGTCGAGCTGCGCCGGGAACGTGACGGGCGCGACCGTCCCACACGCGCGTCACGAATGCTCGAGCGTCTCGGTCCCGACCTCTGCGACTCCGGTGTCGACCTCGAGGCCGTGGTGACTCGGCTCGCGTTGCTCGAACCGGACACGGAGCTTGCCGACGCTCGATCAGCGGGTCGCTGCCGGGATCGGCAATGTCTTCAAGTCGGAGATCTGCTGGGCGGAGCGCATCTTTCCGTTCACCCGCATCGCCGCGCTCGACGATCCGACGCGGCGGCGTATCTACGAGACCGCGCACCTGCAGCTCACGAATAACCTGACGGCGGGGCGCCGCACCACACACGGCCGCGGGCTCGCCGTCTACCGGAGGTCGGGCCGGGGCTGCCCGCGCTGCGGCGAAAAAATAGTCAGCCGGCGCGATCGGGCCGCGGGCTCCACCTACTGGTGCCCCCACTGCCAACCCGACGGGAAGATGGCGGGCGCCCGGGAGGTTCACCACTCGGATGACTGATCTTTCGCCGGCCCGGCGTCCCGCACTGTCGGTGCTCGACCTGGTTCCTGTCGGTGATGGAACCACGCCGGCCGCGGCCCTCGCCAGTTCGGTGGAATTGGCTCGGCTCGCCGAACGCCTCGGATATCGGCGCTTGTGGGTTGCAGAACACCACAACATGCCCGGTATCGCGAGCTCGTCGCCGCCGGTGCTCATCGCCCACCTTGCGGCGTCGACCAAGACGATCCGTGTCGGCGCGGGCGGGGTGATGCTTCCCAATCACGCCGCGCTCGTCGTCGCGGAGCAATTCGGGATGCTGGAGGCGCTGCATCGCGGTCGCATCGATCTCGGGCTCGGGCGCGCGCCCGGCACCGATCCCGTCACCGCCGCCGCCTTGCGTCGCGGTCCGTCTCTCGCGGCCGACGAGTTCCCCGAGCAGTTGCGCGATCTGTTCCTGTTCTTCGACGGCGCGCATCCGCAGATCACCGCCGTGCCGGGTCGCGGCTACCGCCCCGCGATCTGGATGCTCGGTTCGAGCGATTTCAGCGCACGGGTTGCCGGCGCGCTCGGCTTACCGTTCTCCTTCGCACACCACTTCGCGTCGCACAACACGATCGCCGCACTCGACATCTACCGAGAATCGTTTCGTCCGTCGAATGACCTGGAGCGGCCGTACGCAATGATCGGCGTCCCCGTCATTTGCGCCGAATCCGCCGAACGAGCTCGATGGCTCTCGGGCTCGAGCGCACTTTCCTTTGTCCGTCTTCGCCAGGGCCGGCCGACGCAGCTCCCGACGCCGGAAGAGGCCGCCGTTTACGTGTTCACGCCGATGGAGCGCGAGATCGTACGGGCTTGGACCGCGCCGCTGATCCGCGGTGAGCCCGACCACGTGCGGACGGAACTCGAAGCACTCGCGCAACGTACCGGCGCGGACGAGTTGATGATCACGACCATGATCCACGGCGCCGCCGACCGGCTCAGGTCATACGAGCTGCTCGCGGAGGCGTGGAACGTGCCGGTGTCACCCGGAGTTCCCGAAGCCGCAGCTTGATTCCAGAGGGTAGCGATGCGGATGTTCTTTCCCGACTGGGCCGAGGCGGTCGACCCCGCGGAGGTGTACGCGGATCTCCCGCGCGCCGACGGTCGTCCGTCCGTTCGGCTCAACATGATCGTGAGCGTCGACGGTGGAACCTCGTGGAACGGAATTTCGGGCGCGCTCGGCGGACCCGCGGACAAGGCGCTGTTCCAAGTGCTGCGCTCCCTCACCGACGTCGTGCTCGTCGCGTCGGGAACGATGAAGGCGGAACACTACGGACCCGCGATGCCCCCGCCGACCACACAGGACGCGCGTCGACAACGCGGGCAGACGGCCGTACCGCCGATCGCGGTTGTGTCGCGCAGCTGTCGATTCGATTGGAAGGCGCCCTTCTTCACCGCGGCGACCGAGCGCCCGACGGTGATCACGGTGTCCGACGCCGACGCCGCCGATCGCGCCCGAGCCGCGGAGGTCGCCGAGGTCATCATTGCCGGTGAGCGCGACGTCGACCTGACACGCGCGATGCACGAGCTCGGTG
>JALYLU010000194.1:0-4443 GCA_030774075.1 Actinomycetota bacterium
GCAGCCAACAACACGCCCGCCAGACACTCACGCGCCCGCTCACCGTTCGCCTCGCGCATCGAGACAACGGCCACGACCGCGCACGCACCCAAACAGCGGCCTACTGAAATATCTGGGCTAATCGAGGAGTCGTTGGGCGCGCTTCCACGTAGAGGGCCATCTTTTTCGGAGTCGAGCTCGATCGGCGTCGAAGAGGCACGCGAGGTAGCCGGCCACGAACGGCGTCTCCGACCCTGCAGCGTCGCGGGCCGCCTCGTGCAGCCAGGCACCGGCGACAACCGCGTCCTGATGGTCGCCGAGGATGCCTTGAAGCTCAGCGAGACGCCGGGCCTGTCGTGTGGCGCGTTTGCCGAGGACGGGCGCCGCGGCCTCGAGCGCGTAGCGCGCCTGCTTGGCGCGTTTGCGCGCCTCGTGAAGGTCCGCGTTCGCCGGGACTTTCTCGAAATGACCGATGTGCTTGCGGAGACGTCGCACCGGTCGTCGGACGAGTTTCGCGACTACCTGCGAAGCTGCTCGACCGTTGGCCTCCGTGCGTATGCGAGGAGATCGCGCGGCTGCGACGAGATGATCGAGCAACGCGGTGTATCGCTCGGATCGCATGGCGTCGAGCAGCGCAGTCAGGTCGCGGCTGCGCATGTCCTGAAGACGGTGGATCATCTCGTTCAGGTTGGTGCGTTGTTCGTCGGTGAGCCGCTCACCCTTCTCGGCAAGATGAACGAGTAGCACGTCGACATCGCGGACGTGTCCCAGGAGCTCGCCCAGCCAGTGCAGTTCGGTTCGAAGCGACTCACACCAACCGACGTCAAGAATGGGCCTGAACGTTTGCAGGTCCGATCGCAGCCGCCGGGTAGCCACGCGTGCTTGGTGCACTCCCTCTGCGTCTTCACCGACGCGCACGAGCGGATCGTGGTCGATGAGGTGCTGCGTTCCGCGGGCAATGGAACTGCCTACGAGCTCTTCGACGGTTGCGGCTTTGTCGATCGGTGCGGGACGGGTGAGGTCTGGAGGCTTCGCGGCGCGGTCTCCTAATGCGCGCGCGACCTTCGGCATCGGATCACCGGGAACCGCGCCTGCTTCCTGCAGTCGATCCACCAGTGTGTCCACGAGGTCGGGACCGTCTGCGCCGGTGGATTCGACCTCGACCTCTCGGAAGCGGGATGTCCTCCCGGTACCGTCTGTTGCGACGACGTCGTCTTCGTCGATCTCGACGACGGGTTGCCGCCGCTGGTCGTACAGGTGAATCTTGCGCCGTTTGGTGTGCACGCGCGCGACCTCGCTGACGCTCTGCGACCGGGTCCAGGCCTGCACCAGATCGGTCGCCGCGTCCGGCGGACGTCCCTCCGGCCCGGCGAAGCCATATTCGTCTCGCACAAACGTCGCCCCGTCACGAGGGCGAGGGATCTTGACCGTCCAGCCGTCGTCAGACCGGTAGCGCAGGCTCGCGCCGGCTCGTGTGAGCGCGAGGTCGCGCGTGTCGAAGTACGTCGCGTGCTGATCTACCTGCTCGATCGACCAATCGCCCAAGCCGTCGACGAGCGATTCCGGCGCCGGCAATGTCGTCCCCGACGGCAGCGTCAACTTCACCTCGCGTTCACGCATAGCGCGGCTACTCCTCGCTCGAGTCGAGCTCGCTTCCTCCAACGGTGTCACGCGGCGCGCTCGGCGCGCCCGCCACGAGATGCATGTCGGTTCCCGACCGGGACGTGAGCCTGATGAACGTCGCGGCGTCGCGGACGGCACAGCCATGCGCGTCATTGTTGAAATACACGTAGCCGTCAGCATCTCGGCCGAAGAGCTCCGACAATCTCTCCTTCCAGGTCGTCAGCGCGCGTATTCCATAGCAGGATGACGGTTGCGCGCGTCCGAAGTGAAAGCGCACGTACGCCCAGTCCGCTGTCCGCCACAACGGAGTCACGACCCGCGAGCCGCGGTCGGCGAGGCACAGCGCGGCGGAGTGGGCTTCGAGAACGGCGCGTACCTCATCGTTCCACCACGAGCCGTGCCTCGGCTCGACCGCGATCCGCACCCGTCCGGCGAAGGCACGCAGCGTTCGATCGAGATCCGACGGCGCGCACTTCAGGTCGGGAGGCAGTTGTAGGAGGACGACCCCGATGCGCGCCCGCAACGGTGCCGCGTGGGTCATCAGGCGTTCGACGGGTTCCTCCGGCTCGTGCAGTCGCTTGAAGTGCGTGAGATATCTGCTCGCCTTGATCGCGAACTCGAACCCGTCAGGGACCCGCGCGGCCCAATCTGCGAATGTCTTCGGCGCGGGGAGTCGGTAGAACGTGCTGTTGACCTCGACGGTGTCGAAGCGAGTCGCGTAGTAATCCAGCCAACGGGAAGCGGGGACCGGGCGCGGATAGAAGCGTTCACGCCAGTCGCGGTACTGCCAACCCGACGTTCCGATTCGGAGCATGCGCCTCAGCCTCGCCGCCGGCCGCCGGTCTGGACACGGCGCTCAGCCCTGGATGTCGCCGTGCCGGCGGCGAGTTTCGTCTTCGACGGCGTCCAACTCGTGTTGATCGGGCTTGTGACCGGTGTGAGCTTCGAGTTCGGCTTTCGCCTCGGACCGACGATCACCGGCGGCGTCTGCGATCGGTCTTGTCGCCTTCCCCTTCATGCGAGTCCAAACCTCGCTCAACCTTCCCATGAATCTCCCTAAGCTAAGTCGGAGTGCACTCCCGTCGGCTGTGCTTCCCGAGGCGCGGTCGAGCGAAACCGACGGACCTGCTCCTCTACGTCGGTGACGGGAGGAGGGCGGCGATCATGGCGTCGCTGATGAACGTGGCGTAGCGGTCGAGGGGCCAGCTTCGGGTGAGGACGAGTAGCTCGAAGAGCTCGGGGGAGCTATACGTCCACATGAGCTCGCCGGCTTGTTCGACTGTGAGGCCCGCGCGGAGGTGTCCGGCGGCGTCGAGGCTGCGCGCGTTGTGGGTCATCCTGACGAGTCGTTGGGCGCCCATTTCGGTGTAGAGGGCGGCCATCTCGGGATCTGATGCTCCGGCGGCGCGTACGAGAAGCAGGATCGGTGCCACGCGGGGCGCGACCTCGATGGTGAGAGCCCCCCAGCCGCGGATGATCTTGCGGGGATCGGGTTCGTCCGCCTGTAGCGCGTCCGAACGGGTTTCCGCGGGAATGGGTCCGGCCCCGGCCAGCGCCCGCTGGCAGATGGCGCGTACGAGTCCGGCCTTTCCGCCGAAGGTCTTGTAGACGGTGTCGGGCGACACCGCGACGTCTGCGGCAATGGCAGCGATGGTCGTCGGCGCGAAGCCGTCGCGTAGGAACATCCGCCGGGCGGTGTCAAGGATGGCGTCGCGAGTCTGGCGCGCCTGTTCGCTGCGCCGGGTCGAGTCGTACGCGCGTTTTCGCTTGACCGCAGATCGCTTTGGTTCCATAGTACTAGAGTCATTCTAGTATAGAGGAACCAAAGCACGAGCAGGGGACCTTCGAATGCAAACCACCGGACACAACGACGCGGCGGGCCTCGTCGAGCGCCTCCGGAAGGCAACCAACGACCACGACCTCGAGGCGCTGGTCACGTGCTTCGCGCCCGACTACCGCAACGAGACCCCGGCGCATCCTGAGCGCGGTTTCGCGGGCCGCGAGCAGGTCCGCAAGAACTGGACGCAGATCTTCGCTGCCATACCCGACCTCACGACCGACGTTCTCCGCTGCACCGTCGACGGCGACACCGTTTGGACCGAGTGGGAGCATCGCGGCACACGTCCCGACGGTTCCGCTCACGTCATGCGCGGCGTCGTGATCTTCGGCGTGACGGACGGCGTTGCCGCATGGGCCCGCTTCTATCTCGAGCCCGTCCAACCCGGCGCCGGTTCGGTCGACGAGGCCGTCCGGCGACAGGTCGCTCCGGACGGTGTTTCGTGATCCTCCTCGCCGGTGGAACCGGCCGGCTCGGCACCATCGTCGTCAATCGCCTGGGCGATCGCGGCATCCAGGTCCGCGTCCTCACCCGTGACCCGTCTCGGGCGGATCACCTCGCCGGCCGGCACGTCGAGGTCGTTACCGGCGACGTACGCGACCCGGACAGCCTCCGGCGCGCGACCGATGGGATCGAGGTTGTTGTCTCCGCGATGCACGGCGTCACCGGGCCGCGCGGCAGTTCACCCGCAACCGTCGACCGAGACGGCAACGTCAACCTCATCGACGCGACCAAGGCAGCGGGTGCCGATCTCGTGTTGATGTCGACGGTCGGAGCCGCCGCCGACAGCCCCATGGAGCTGTTCCGTATGAAACACGCCGCCGAACAACACGCGATCACCAGTGGCGTTCCCACGACGATCGTCCGCGCGACCGCGTTCCTCGAACTGTGGATCGAAATTCTTCAGAAGACCGCGGGACGCTCGGGGCGTCCCCTGGTCTTCGGACGCGGCGCTAACGCAATCAACTTCGTCTCGGTCACCGACGTCGCCGCGCTCGTCGCGC
>JALYLU010000194.1:4453-8600 GCA_030774075.1 Actinomycetota bacterium
AACGAGTCGCGGCAGGACGCTCGAGATCGGCGGACCCGAAAACCTCACGTTCAATGAGCTCGCGCGCGCGCTGCAGAATGCCGCCGGACGTGGGGGAGGACCCCGCCACGTGCCGCCGCTGATGTTGCGCGCCATGGCCAACACCATCGGCCGGATGAACCCCCAGGTCGGCCGGCAAGCGCGCGCCGCGCTCGTCATGGATCACACCGATCTCATCCTCGACGCCGCGGACGTACACCGGAGGTTCCCGGACGTCCCGTGTACACGGCTGTCCCAAGTGCTGGCTGACCTGGCCGCGGCCTGACAAGGTACGACGGCTTGCAGTTCAATATGTGCGGGAGGTCGCCATGGCTGAGCCCAACATCGACATCGTGATCGACTGCGCCGACCCCGAGACTCTCGCCGAGTTCTGGGCGGAAGCGCTCGGCTACACCAAGGCCGGCATGTTCGACCCGTACTACGTCTTGCTCGCGCCCACCCGGAACACCCACCCGTCATCCTGCAACGCGTCCCGGAGCCGAAGACGACCAAGGCTCGCATCCACTTCGACGTGCGCGTCGTCGACATCGAGACCGAGGCCAAACGACTCGAACAACTCGGTGCTCGACGCATCGACATCGGCCAAGGACCCGACCCCGGCTGGATCGCGATGGCCGACCCGGAAGGCAACGAGTTCTGCGTCTGCCCCGGAATCCCGCTGCCGCCTGCTCTCTAATTCAGGAATTCAGCACCGACACCGCGCGATTTGTCGCAGCAGTAACAGACCCAGTGGAGGCGATGGGGATCGAACCCACTACCTCTTGCATGCCATGCAAGCGCTCTACCAACTGAGCTACGCCCCCGTGGGTGGGCCACGATACCAGCCGGGTCGGGCACCTTCGGCCGGTAGCCTCGCCCGATATGGCCGATGAAGCGCCGCCGCAGCGCTACACCGCCGCGCTCGCCAACGAGATCGAGCGCAAGTGGCAGGACCGCTGGGACGAACAACACGTCTTCTACACGCCCAATCGCACCGGACTGCTGAGCGAGGACCCTCGCCACCTCGCCGATCGTCCACACCTGTTCGTGCTCGACATGTTCCCGTACCCGAGTGGTACCGGGCTGCATGTCGGTCATCCGCTCGGCTACATCGCCACCGACGTGTACGCGCGCTTCCAGCGCATGAACGGATTCAACGTGCTGCACGCGATGGGTTACGACGCGTTCGGTCTCCCCGCGGAGCAGTACGCGGTGCAGACCGGCACCCATCCTCGTGCGACGACCGAGCAGAACATCGCCACCTATAGGCGTCAGCTGCGAGCGCTCGGTCTGGGTCACGATCCGCGGCGCGGCCCGGCGACGACCGACGTGCAGTACTACCGCTGGACGCAGTGGATCTTCCTGCAGATCTACGACTCCTGGTACGACGAAGACGCCCAGCGCGCGCGACCGATCGCCACGCTCGTGCAGGAGCTGCGGGCCGGCCGTTTCCCGACCCCCGACGACGTCCCGTTCGACGAGCTCGACCCACTCGAGCAGCGGGGCCTCGTCGATTCCTACCGGCTCGCGTACGAGGCCTACGCGCCGGTGAACTGGTGTCCGGCCCTCGGCACGGTGCTCGCGAACGAGGAGGTCACCGGCGACGGGCGCAGTGAACGCGGCAACTTCCCGGTGTACCGCCGTCCGTTGAGGCAGTGGATGTTGCGCATCACCGCCTACGCCGACCGTCTGCTCGACGATCTCGACTCGCTCGACTGGCCGGAGTCGATCAAGCAGATGCAACGGAACTGGATCGGCCGCTCGACGGGCGCATCGGTGCGGTTCCCGGTCGAGGGTCACGACGACCTCGACATCGAGGTGTTCACCACGCGGCCCGACACCTTGTTCGGCGCGACGTACATGGTGCTCGCGCCCGAGCACCCGCTCGTCGACGTGATCACCACGAACCAGTGGCCCGACGACCAGCTGGCGAACGACTTCGCGAGCAACCCACTCGACGCGTGGAAAGGTCTGTTCGGCGCGACCGACCCCCCGCCGGATGCCGTCAGCAGATATCGCGACTTCGCGGCCGCGAAGACCGATCTCGAACGACAGACGGAGACCCGGGAGAAGACGGGTGTGTTCGTCGGCGCCTTCGCGGTCAACCCGACGAACGGCGCGCGCATCCCGATCTTCATCGCCGACTACGTGCTCATGGGTTACGGCACCGGGGCGATCATGGCGGTGCCCGCGCACGACCAGCGCGACTTCGAGTTCGCGCGTGAGTTCGAGCTGCCGATCGTGCCGGTGATCCGACCGACCGACGTATGGCTCGCCGAGCACGACGCAAGCCCGAACGACGCGACGACCTGGCCCGAGGCCTACGTCGGCGACGGTGTCGTGCAGAACTCCGCCAACCGCGAGGTGTCACTCGACGGGCTGTGTGTCGAGGACGCCAAGGGTGTCATCTCCGAGTGGTTGGAGGGTTCGCGACTCGGCCGCCCGGCGGTTACCTACAAGTTGCGCGACTGGCTCTTCAGCCGGCAGCGGTACTGGGGTGAGCCGTTCCCGATCGTGTACGACGACGCGGGTCCGATCGCGTTGCCCGAGTCGATGCTGCCGGTCGTGCTCCCCGACGTCCCCGACTTCGAACCGGTCACGTCCGATGATCCCGACGCGCTGCCCGAGCCGCCGCTTGCGCGCGCGGTCGACTGGGTGGAGGTCGAGCTCGACCTGCCCGGCCCCGCCTGGGCCGGCTACGGCGACGGGCCGCGCACCTACCTGCGCGAGACCAACACCATGCCCCAGTGGGCCGGCTCGTGTTGGTACTACCTGCGCTACCTCGACCCGACCAACGAAGACGCGATGGTCGACCTCGAGGTAGAACGCGCCTGGGCCGAAGGCACGCGCCTCGACGGTTCGCCGAAGGCCGGTCTCGTCGATCTGTACGTCGGCGGCGTCGAGCACGCGGTGCTGCACCTGCTGTACGCGCGCTTCTGGCACAAGGTGCTGTTCGACCTCGGCCATGTCTCGACGAGTGAGCCGTTCCAGCGGCTCGTCAACCAGGGCTACATCCTCGCGGCCGCCTATGTCGACGAGCGAGGCGCGTACGTCGACGCGGCGCGCGTGGAGGAGCGTGACGGCCGGTACTTCTTCGAAGGCAAACCGGTGACCCGCGAGTTCGGCAAGATGGGCAAGAGCCTGCGCAACGCCGTCGCACCCGACGACCTCTATCGCGACTACGGCGCCGACACGCTCCGTCTCTACGAGATGTTCATGGGCCCACTCGACAAGGAGCGGCCGTGGAGCACCGCCGACATCGTCGGCGTGCATCGCTTCCTGCAGCGGCTATGGCGCAACTTCGTCGACGAGAACACGGGCGCGTCCCATGTCTCCGACGAGCCGGCCGACGAGGAGACCCGGCGCCTGTTGCACCGCACCATCGACGCGGTGCGCGTCGATATGGCCGCGCTCAGCTTCAACACCGCAATCGCCCGTCTGTTCGAGCTGAACAACCACCTGACGACGCTCGTGCAGGGCGGAGGTGCGCTGCCGCGCGAGGTCGCGGTGCCGTTGACGTTGATGGTCGCCCCCCTCGCGCCGCATGTCGCGGAGGAGTTGTGGGCGCGACTCGGCCACGACGACACCATCACGTACGAAAATTTTCCGCAGCCCGATGCGCGGTGGCTGGTCGAGGAGCGGGTCGAGGTGCCGGTACAGATCAACGGCAAGGTCCGGGCCCGGGTGGAGATTCCGGTAGGGGCGGACGCGGCCGCGCACGAAGCCGCGGCCCGCGCCGAACCTCGGATCGCCGAGCTGTTGACGGGCGCGACCGTCCGCCACCTCAGGGTCGTTCCCGGCAAGATCGTGAACTTCGTCGTCGCCTGACGCGACTTCTTCGTCGAGGCGTCTTCTTCGCCGTCCCCTTTGCGTTGGCGCACCTGGGAGGTAGCGTGCGCTCGCTTCTCCCGCACTTCCCTCGGTGGTCGTCGCGCGCCCGGAGGTCGTCTTGGGGGAGGAAATTCGCCGTCCCTTGGGGGAAGCGCCGCGTGCGGAATGGGCGGCGCGCTGGAACGAGTGGCGCGGCGATCGTCGCGTTGCGGCTGCGCTGCTCGGTTGCGTCGCAGTCGCGTCGGCAGTCGCTTGGTTCCGCGCCGGCGCGACCGCGAAATCGTCCTCTGCTGTGCCC
>JALYLU010000195.1 GCA_030774075.1 Actinomycetota bacterium
ATCCCGCCGTGCAACTCCGCGATCTGGCGCACGATCGCGAGACCGAGACCGGAACCCGGTTGCGATCGAGCGGCGGCCGCGCGGTAGAAGCGATCGAAGACCAGGGAACGCTCGTCGGTCGCGACGCCGACGCCGCGGTCGCGCACTTCGATGACCCCTCCCCGCACGTCGACCTCGATCGGCGTGTTCGCCGGGCTGAACTTGCACGCGTTGTCGAGCAGGTTGTGAACGGCGCGATCGATCGCGGAGACCCGGACGTTCACGACGGCGTCCGTGTCGCGCGAGAGCGTGATCGACCGCCCGCTCCGCCGGCGTTCCCGCTCGACCAGCCGCTCGATCAAATCGCCGACGTCAACTTGCTGAACCGGCTCCTCGGCGCGCGCATCGGTCGCGAGATCGACGAGCTCGGCGACGAGATCACCCAGCTCCGCGAGCTCGACTTGTGCGGCGTCGACCAGCTCGACGCGTTGCGCCTCGTCGAGCGTTCCGGCGCGCTGGAGCAGCTCGATGTTCGTGCGCAGCGCCGTGAGTGGCGTTCGCAGCTCGTGGCTCGCGTCCATCACGAGGCGTTGCTGTTGGGCGCGTGAGGAGCCCAGCGCGGCCAGCATCGTGTTGAAGCTCGCGGCCAGGCGGCCGAGCTCGTCGCGCCGCGTGATCTCGATGTGGTGCTCGAGCTCTTGCGTCTCTGCGATCTGTTCGGCCGCGACCGTGAGCTGCTCGACGGGCCGGACGATGCGGCGCGCGATCAGCCAGGCGCTCGTCGCCGCCACCGCGGTTCCCGCCAGCGCGATGAGCAGTAGCCGCAAATCGAGCGCCGACAGCACGTTGTTCGTGTCCGCGATGCTCCGCGCGATCTGCGCGGCACCGCCCTGGGGCGACGACACGGTGAGGACTCGGTATTGCGTGCCCGAGATCGTGACGGTGCGGAACCGCGGGGCGCCGCCGTGCGCGGCGAGGTTCTTGTCGCGGCTGTCGACGGGAATTGCCGGCTGGTTCGCGATCGACCGCACGACGCTGCCCTTCGCGTCGAGCAGCTGGACGACCGCGTCCGGCTCGGCGAGCTGCGGCCCGTCGTCAGGTTCCTTGTTCCCGCTCACGCCGGTACCGCCCGGACGGGGCCCGTGGTCGAAGCCGGACGTGATGCCGGGATCGTGCGCGCGCTGCAACAAGAAACGGTCGGTCTCGGCGCGCAGCTCCCGTCGCGTGCTGACGTGCGCGGCGTAGACGCATCCGACCACCACGATCGCGAACGTCGTCGCGACGACCAGCAGCAGGCGGAAGCGCAGGCTCATCCTGCCCGCACCGTGTAACCGATGCCGCGAATCGTGTGGATGAGCCGGGGCGCGTCGTCGATCTCCGTCTTACGGCGCAGGTACCCGATGTAGACGTCGAGCGACTTCGACGAGGTCTCGAAGTCGTATCCCCAGATTTGCTCGTAGATGGACTCGCGCGACACGACGATGCCGGCGTTGAACATCAAGAGCTCGAGGAGATCGAACTCCGTCTTGGTCAGATCGAGCTGGCGGCCGCCGCGCCAGGCCTGTCGGCTCATCGGGTCGAGCACGAGATCGGCAACGGTCAGTGTCGAATCGCCGTCCGTGATGCTGCTGCGCCGCAGCAGCGCCCGTACGCGCGCGAAGAGCTCGTCCAGCGCGAAGGGCTTCACGAGGTAGTCGTCCGCGCCGGCGTCGAGACCCGCGACCCGATCCGACACTTCGTGCCGAGCCGTCAACATGAGCACCGGTGTGTGGTTGTCCCGGTCGCGCAGGATTCGGCACACCGCCAGCCCGTCGGTGCCCGGCATGAGCACGTCGAGCACGATGACGTCGGGCGCCAACTCGTCGACACGGAGCAATGCGTCGTTGCCGTCGACCGCCGTGTGCACGTCGTATCCCTCGAAGCGCAGCGCGCGCTCGACCGCCTCGCGCACGTGCGGGTCGTCCTCGACGACGAGAACGCGGCTCTTCTCACTGCTGACGGACATGCCCCGAGACTGGCACGGAGAGGTAAGAGCCGACCAAGAAGCGATCCGAAGTTCGACGAGCGCGAGCGCCACCACTCCCAGCGGCCATCCCGCGCTTTCCTTGCCATCAGTTGGCACGAATTCTGACGCCGGGACGTCGTTTTTCTTGCCATCAGCTGGCAAGAATTCTCATGCTGGGGCCGCGTTTTTCTTGCCAACAGTTGGCTGGAATTCTGACGCCGGGAACGTCGGTTTTCCGCCCAACTGTTTGGCGGGAGGTGGGAATGAGGCACGGGGGTGGGGTGTTGTACGGCCCGCTATGCCTCGTCTCTCTTTGAACCTGGACATGACGCGCACCGATTGGTTCGACGACGCGGCGTGTCGCGACCTCGACACCGACGTCTTCTTCCCCACGTCGGAGGCGCAGGCGGGCGAAGCCAAGGCGATCTGCGCGGTCTGCCCGGTGCGCGAGGAGTGCCTCGAGTACGCGCTCGACACCCGGCCCGGAGACGGCGTATGGGGCGGCCTCACCGCGCCCGAGCGCCACCGGCTGATCCGGCGCCGGCAAAAGGCGGCCCGCAAGATGCGCGAAGCGCGCTCTGCTGCCTGACGCTGCTGCCTGACGCGTTCTCGAAAAAACCTGCACGGCTAACGTCGCGCCCGTTGGTTTCCCCCTGCGGACGGCGGACATGCTCGAAGACCTACCGACGCCGCAGGAGGACCTGCACAACTTTCGGCCCGGTGGCGTGGGGTCCGGACTCGGGCGCCAACAGAACCAGCTCGCGATGCTCGAGCGCTACGGCCTGCGGCCATCGTCGCGGGTGCTGGAGATCGGGTGCGGCGTCGGCTGGCTCGCCTACAACCTCGCCTCCCGGCTGACCGAGGCCGGCGGATACGCCGGTCTCGATATCGGCGACGCGGTCATCAGCTGGCTCAACGACAACTACGCCTCCCGTCTGCCGAACTTCCGGTTCGACCTGTTGGACGTCAAGAACGCGCGCTATCGGCCGAAGGGCGCGCGCAAGCCCGAACGGGTTCGGTTCCCCCACGACGACGACCAGTTCGACATCGCCTGCGCGTTCAACGTCTTTGTGTACATGACCGAGCGGGGTATCACGAACTACCTGCGCGAGGTCGCCCGGGTATTGCGCGCAGACGGTAGGGGGCTGATGACATTCCGGGCGATCATCGATGGCGATTTGGGACCGCGCGAGGGCGAGCGGACCTACACACGCGTTCGGCCCGGCGTGTACACGCGGCGACCCGAGCGCGACGGCTGGGCGATGGCCTACGACGACGCTCTCATCCGCTCGATGATCGACCGGGCCGGTCTTGACACTTACGCGTTCGAGATCGGCGGTTGGCACACACCGCCGTCGGTTCCCGGTTCCGCGCAGGGATCAGACACTCCACAACAGGGAGCCGATCTGTACGTCGTCACGCCCAAGCAGCATCAACCATCACGTCGACCCCTCGCTCGCGGCCTACGAGTCGCACGTTTCTCCAATGGCGGCCCGACCGGTCGATAGGGAGGTATGAGCTCCACCAAAACCAAAACGAGCGAGGCGGCCCGGCTCGAAGCGTTGTGGGCCGGCGACTTCGGCAATGAGTACGTCGACCGCAACCTGTCAGCGTACGAACGCCGGGGTGAGTTCTGGCTACCCCTGCTCGACGAGATCCGGCCGCAGAGCGTGCTCGAGGTGGGTTGCAACGTCGGCGGCAATCTCCAGTGGATCACGCAGCGGGTCGACCCGGCCGCGGTGACCGGTGTCGACGTGAACGCCAAGGCGCTCCGTCTGCTCGACCAGCGGGTGCCGGGGGTTCGCGGGGTGTACGCGCCGGCGCGGGAGCTGCCGGTCGGTGACCGTTCGATCGACTTCGTCTTCACCATGGGCGTGCTCATCCACCAACCGGAGGAGACGCTCGCCAAGGTGATGAGCGAGATGGTGCGCGCATCGAGCCGCTATGTGTTCTGCGGCGAGTACTACGACACCGAGACGGTCGCGGTGCGTTACCACGGTCACGATCGCGCGATGTTCCGCCGCGACTACGGCGGCTTGTTCCTCGAGCTCTTTCCCTACGAGCTGACATTGGTCCGCCAGGGCGATCTGACTCTGGAAGCGGGGTGGGACCGCGTCACCTGGTGCCTCTTCGAGCGTGCGTAACCGCTCGACGTTCTCCCAACGGAGACTCCGTCAAGAATTCGCGATGCCGACCATCTGGGTCGCGGCGACCGATTGCTCCGACACGCGCTCACGCGGCGACGACCCACTCGCGACGGCGCTGTAGTACGCAGCCTTGCGTCGCGCCACCCGCCCGTTCGGGCGCGCCTCCGCCGTTACCGCTTCCGGCTCGAGCTGTGAGTTGATGCCGTCTTTCAGGAGCAGCAGCGCTTCCGCGCGCAGCTGGGAGATTCGCGACTCGCTCACGCCGAGCTCGTCGGCGAGGTCCTGCATCGACCGCTCTTCGAAGAAGTAGCCCGTTACCACCCGCTGCAGGCGCTCGGGGAGCGCGTGCACCGCGTCGATGAGGTACGCCTTACGCTCGCGGTCGAGGATCGCGTCCTCGGGGCTGGCGTCGTCACCAGCGATGAACGATTCGGCGTCACCTTCCACCACGAGCGAGTCGTAGTTGAGCACGGTCGCGCGGTGAACGTCGTCGACGAGCTTGTGGACGGTCTCGGTCGGGACGTCGAGCATCTTCGCGACCTCGTCGGGCGTCGGCGCACGGCCGAGCTTGTTCATCAACTCCTCGTTGGCGGCTTGCAGCCCACGGGCCCGCGCCCGGACGGACCGGCTCGCCCAGTCGCGGCCGCGCAGCTCGTCGAGCATCGCGCCGCGGATGCGGGTCGAGGCGAAGCGATCGAACGCGATCCCGCGATCGGGGTCGTAGTTCCGGGCGGCCTGGGCGAGGCCGAGCATCCCGGCCGACACGAGGTCACTACGGCTGACGTGACTCGGAACCTTTTGGGCGACCTCCGAGACCACGTACTGGACGAGCGGGAGGTGCTGGCGCACGAGGTTGTCCTCGTAGCTTGCCCGCTCGATGTCGATGTCGGCCTTCTGTGCTGGCGTCACGTGCGCTGCCCCCCGGTCCTTTGCAGATGTCCACACATGTTGTGGATGTTGCATGCAGACTTCGGCGACGAGGGGTCGCGCTCTTGATCGGTCCGAGGGTTGAAAGAAGTGACCGCTTTGCGTGGTGTGTCCGGTCTCGGAAGGTAGCGTTGAGCAGATCACGTTACCTTCGAGAGGGGTGAGGTGGGACTCCATGTGAGCGCCGGCAACCGCGAGTCCTCGGGCGATTCCCACACGAATGATGCCGGCGCCCGGACCTCGGCGATCGTCGCCGACGAGCTGGGTCTGGTTCGCGCGGGCATCACCGGGGTGCTCGAGGCGCGAGGGATCGAGGTCGTCGCCCAAACCCGCTCCGGTCGCGAGCTCGTGAGCCTGGCGACCGTGGAGAGACCCGATCTCGTCGTCGTCGGCGCCCCGGCCGATCTCGATGTCGCCGACGTCGTCCGCCGGCTCGTGCGGCTGTGCCCGCACCCGGAGATCGTCGTGCTCCTACCCCCTGCGCACGAGCACACCGTGCGTTACATCTTGGCGCTCGGCGCGGCGGGTATCGCACTGCGGACGGTCGACACCGACGCGCTCGGCGTGGTCGTCGACGCGGTGCGCAACGGCGGCCGGTACGTCGTTCCGGCGCTGCACCGGGCGCTCTCCGGCGCGGTGGCGCTGCCCGCTCTCGACGACCGGACGGTCGACGTATTGACGTCGCGCGAACGCGAGGTGCTCGTGCTCCTCGCCGAAGGCCGGACCAATCGTGAGATCGCCGGCGCGCTCTCCGTCTCGCTCGCCACCGTGAAGTCTCACCTCGTTCGGGTCTACGCCAAGCTCGAGGCCGGCAACCGGAACGAGGCGCTCGGGCGCGCAGTCGCCCTCGGGCTCCTGAGATAACTATTCGCGCGCTCACTGCGGCGCACGATACGTGCGCCGCGGGCGTTCGCTTGCTGGCGAGTTCGTTCGCTTTGCTCACTCACCGCATCATGCGATCCCCACTCCGCGGTGCGGTTCCTTCATCTCTTGACTGGTTCCGGCCGATGAGACGACCGGAAGACAGCGGGCGGTAGGGGTCTCGAGGTCGGATCATGGCGCTGAGCGACGTATCGAACATCCTGTGGCGCGAACGGCAGCTCCTCGAGCTTCTCGTGTTCAAGCTCGAAGAGGAGCAGCTGGTGCTCGCGGCCGGCCGCCCGCGCTGGCTCGCGTACGCGACCTCCGGAGTCGAGAACGTGCTCGGCGAGATCAAGCACATCGGGCTCGAGCGCTCGGTGCTCGTCGCCGACGCGGCGCGCGCGCTCGGTCTGTCGGGATCGCCGACGCTGCGCGAGCTCGCGGGCCTGACCCCGTCGCCGTGGGACGGCATCTTCGCCGAACACCGGAACGCGATGCTCACGCTCGCGCAGGAGATCGACTCGATTACGACGTCGAACCGCGCCCTGCTCCAGCGACCGTCCGAACGCGACCGGATCACGACCCTGGCGCAGATCTCCCAGGCGGCGCAGACGGACCGGGCCCAGTTGAGCACCCTGCAGGCCACGTTGCGTGGGCAGACAGACGAAGTGCGGAACCAGCCGGCGCAGGGCAACACCCAGTTTCTTCGAGTTCAAGCGACGCAGAGCCAAAGCACTTCGAACGGTCTGACGATGAGACAGGACATGTCCGACATCGAGGCGCAGGTGATGGTGCAACTCGGGACCCGACAAATCGCCTCCCTGGCCGCCTTTGCTGCCAGTGCGAGGGCCGTCCAGCCGTCGCTGACCGACTTCTTGAAGTAGGGAACCATGCTCGAGACGCACACCGCGACCGACGTCGCAGAGATCACCTTCCCGGCGGGTCTGCCCGGATTCCCGCATGCACACCGGTTTCTGGTCGCGCCTTGGGGTCCGGCCGGGAGCCCCTTCCTGTTGCTGTCGTCGATGGAGGATGCCGACGTCGGATTCGTCGTCGTTCCGCCGTGGGTGTTTTATCCGGAGTACGACTTCGAGCTCGATAGCGGCACCGCGGAACGATTGGTGCTGGCCGGGGCCGAGGACGCAGTCGTCTTCGCGGTCGTGACACTGCGCGAGCGGCCGGAGGACTCCTCACTCAATCTGCTCGGCCCGATCGTCGTGAACCGCTTTACGCACGAGGCTGCGCAGGTCGTCTTGCCCAGTGCGGGATACAGCGTGCGCGCGCCATTGGCCATCGCGTCCTGACCCATCGCGGCTAACCGTCGCCTGGCGTGAGTCCCGACGTAACCACGGAACGTGTTTGACCGAGTCGCGGCGCGCGGAGTTACGCGCACGCAGTTGTGATCCGCGCGTATGCTGCGGGTCGGGCGCCTTTGGCGGCCGCCACGGAGGGAGTACATCGTGCTCGTGCTCACGCGACGTGCCAACCAGAGCATCATGATCGGGCACGAGATCGTCGTTACGGTGCTCGAGGTGCGGGGTGATCAAGTGCGCCTTGGTATCAAGGCGCCGCGATCGATCGACGTGCACCGCGAGGAGATCTTCGCTCAACTGCAGCAGGCGAACCGCGATGCGGCGCAAGCTCCGAAGCAGCCGATCGAGTCGCTTGAGGGGTTGACCAAGCCCGCCGAGGACGCCGATACGCCGACGCCCCAGTCGAACGGCTAGCGCGAGAAGTTTTTCCTCGGTGCGCTGGTGCGCATCTGTTCATCGCGCGTCGGCGGTCGTCGCCGGCGGCGCGCCGAGTGCTTCGGCGACCGCGGGGTTCGTCACTGCGCCGTTCAATGTGTTCACTCCACCCGCCAGCGCCGGATCGGCGGCGATGGCGTCGATCCCACGCGTCGCGAGCTCGACGGCGTACGGCAACGTCGCGTTCGTGAGCGCGTAGGTCGACGTGTTGGGTACCGCGCCCGGGACATTGCCCACCGCGTAAAGCAGGACCTCGTGACGGACGAATACCGGATCGGTATGCGTCGTCTCGTGGATGCCCTCGATGCTGCCCCCTTGGTCGATCGCGCAGTCGATGATCACCGCGCCCGGTCGCATCGACGCGACCATGTCGTCGGTCACGAGCACAGGCGCGCGACCGCCCGGTACGAGGACCGCGCCGATGACGAGATCGGCGTCCCGCACGGCGCGGGCGACCGCGGCCCGGTTGCTCGCGAGCGTCTGGATCCGCCCCTTGTGGATCTGGTCGACCCAGCGCAGACGGTCGATGTTCTTGTCGAGCAGGAGCACCTCTGCCTCCATGCCCTGCGCGATCCAGGCTGCGTTCCAGCCGACGTTGCCCGCGCCGAGCACGACGACGCGCGCCGGCCGAACCCCGGGTGCGCCTCCGAGCAGGACACCGCGCCCGCCTTGTCGCCGTTCGAGGAAGTGCGCCCCGATCTGAGGCGCCATGCGTCCGGCCACTTCGCTCATCGGGGCGAGCAGCGGGAGCTGACCGTTCGCGAGCTGGACCGTTTCGTACGCCACGCCGGTCGTGCGGGACTCGATCAACGCGCGCGCGACCTCCGGGTACCCGGCGAGGTGGAGATAGGTGAACAGCACGAGGCCCGGTCGGAGGAACGCCAGCTCGGAGG
>JALYLU010000196.1 GCA_030774075.1 Actinomycetota bacterium
ATCGTCGCCATCGTCGCCATCGTCGCCATCGTCGCCATCGTCGCCATCGTCGCCATCGTCGCCATCGTCGCCATCGTCGTATGTATCGACGACGGCCTATCTATCTAAGGTCGCCGGTATCCGGCCACGTAGGCGGGGACGGTCGCGGTGGTATCGGGTTCCCGGACGGGCGACCCGTACGAGGTCGACAGGGGGAGCTGGCCGGCCCAGATCGGGAGCGCCAGGTCGTCGGGGTCGTCGATCGGTCCGCCCGTGCGCACCTTGGCCGACGCCTCGGTGATCGGGAGCCTCAGCACCGACGTCTTGCGCAGCTCGCCGGCGGACGGAGGCCGGGCTTCGGCCATGCGGCCGGGCACCACGTGCTCGACGAGCGCGTGCAACGCCGCGTCCTTCTCGTTCGGGTCGTCGACGATCGTCGCGCGTCCGAAGACCAAGACCGAGCGGTAGTTCATCGAGTGATGGAACGCGGAGCGGGCGAGCACGAGCCCGTCGATCAAGGTGATCGTGACGCACGCTTCGAACCCGCCGGACAGCGAGCGAAGCATGTGGTTGGCCACCGCGCCGTGGAGATAGAGCACGTCGTCGATCCGGGCGTGAATCGTCGGGATCACCCAGGGACGGCCGTCGATCGCGAAACCCACGTGACAGGAGAGCGCCTCGTCGATCACCGCGTCGACCAGCCGGCGCTCGTAGCTCGCGCGCTGCGACTGGCGGCGGACAGTGGTGCGGTCGGTCGGGGCGATCTGCATCGGACAACCGTAGGTGTGCGCTGGCCTCCGGCGAGCACAATTTCCGGCCACTGTGCGAAAGTAACGAAATGGCGACCAATCGTGTGCGTATGGGAATCGTCGGCGCGGGCAACATCGCGACGTTGAACGTGCCCGGCTACCTCGAGCACGAGGAGTGCGACGTCGTGGCGCTGTGCGACCCCCGACCGGAGGTACTCGCGCGTCGATTGTCGGAGTGGGGAGTGCCGCGCGGGTACGCCGAGCTCGACCAGATGCTCGCCGACGACGACGTGGACGCGGTCGAGATCCTCAGCCCCACGCCGCTGCACGCCGAGCACACGATCGCGGCGTTGCGCGCCGGCAAGCACGTCTCGTGCCAGAAGCCCATCGCGAACGACGTCGGTGACGCCAGGAGGATGATCGAGGCCGCGCGCGAGTCGGGTCGCGTGTTCCGGGTCACCGAGAACTGCTGCTATTACCCGCCGTTGCGCAAGGCGCGCGACCTCATCCGGGAAGGCGCGATCGGCACGCCGACGGTCGTGCGGATCAAGACGGTCGTGGGGCGCACGGAGTCGCGATTCCAGGCCAGTCTCGATCCCGCCGGGTACACGTGGCGATTCAATGCCGAGAGCCCGGGCGGCCATCTCTTCGACGACGTCATGCACAAGTACGCGATGGCGTTGTGGCTCGTCGACAGCGACATTCGCAGCGTGCAGTCGGTCGTTCGTCAAGGGCCGCTGTTCTTCGAGGCGCCGACCGTCGCGCTCTTCGAGTACGACCGCGACGATCTGCTCGGCATGATGGAGGTCTCGTACGCGCCCGACATGTTCATTCGCAGCGACTACTACGGCGCCGACGAGTTCTTCGAGGTACAGGGCACGCGCGGGTTCATCTGGGTGACGCGACTCTGCGGCAACCTGCACATCGCGCTTGCGCCGGTCGTGCTCTACGAGGAGGACGGCCGCCAGACTTCGTTCGCCGAGCTCGACGCGTCGTACGACGGCTCCTTTCGTCGCTCTGCGGCCGCGTTCGTCGACGGATTGCTCGCGGGCGAGGCGCCGGATCTCGACCCCGAGACCGCCACCCGGGCGCTGCAACTCTGCTTCGCGGTCTACCAGGCTTCCAACGAACGAAGGCCGGTCGAGCTGTCGACCATCGACGGTCGCGTCAGCCCGAACGGTTGGCCGCCCGCCGAGGAGAAGCTGCGACGGGATGTCGAGGACCTGTTCTCCCGGGAGGCGGCGCGCGCCGAACGCCTCGGTCCGGGGCATCCGTAGCTGCTCGCGCACGTAGAATTCGTGGATCGACACGTTGGGACACGCCCGTGGTCGCGCCCTGGGGTTCGCCCTCGTCGCGAACGCCGTCTTCCTCGCGGTCGAGGTGGCGGGTGGTTTCGCGTTCGGGTCGCTCGCATTGCTCGCCGACGCCGCGCACATGGCGACCGACGTGGTCGTGCTCTCGGTCGCGTACGCCGCGTTGCGCATCTCGCACCGGCCACCGACCGAACGACACACGTTCGGGTTCGCTCGCACCGAGGTGCTCGTCGCACAGGGGAACGGCCTGCTGCTGTTTGCCGGCGCAGTCGTTGTCATCATCGAGGCGTTCCGCCGTCTCGGTTCCCCACCCGAGCTCTCCGCGTCCGGGGTGTTCGTCGTCGGTGCGATCGGCTTGATCGTCAACGCCGCGAGCGCCCGCGCGCTCTTCCGCCATGCGCACGGGAGCATGAACCTGCGCGGCGCGTTCTGGCATCTGTTCACCGATGCGTTGGGTTCGATCGCTGTGATGGTCGCGGGGGCGGGGGTCGCGCTCTTCGGGGCCGGCTGGCTCGACCCCGCGGCCTCGATCGTCATCTCGGTGCTCGTGATCGCCGCGGCTTGGCAACTGTTGCGCGACGCCGGTCGCGTCCTGCTCGAGGCCGTTCCCGCCGACCTCGACGTCGCGGCAGTGCGCGACACACTTTCGTCGGAAGCCGGCGTCGAGGCTGTTCACCATCTCCATCTGTGGACGACCGGGAGCGCGCAAGCGGCCTTGTCGGCGCACGTAGTGCTCAGCGGGCCGCTGAGTCTGCACGACGCGCAGCTGCGTGCGGGCGACCTGAAGCGCATGCTCGCGACGAGGTTCGGGATCGAGCACGCCACCCTCGAGGTCGAATGCCACGCGTGCCTCGACGATGCGCACGAGCACGCGAACTGATCGAGCGCGGGTTCGGAGCTGCGGCGATGCGGCGGCTACGCGTCGAGGGTTTCGAGCCGCTCGCGCAGCTGGATGAGCGTGCGCGCCAGCAGCCGCGAGACGTGCATCTGGCTGATGCCGACTTCTTCGGCGATCTCGGTCTGCGTCTTGTCGTGGAAGAACCGCAGCTCGACGATGGTGCGTTCGCGCTCGGACAGATCGGCGAGCACTGCCTCGAGCAGCACGCGGTGCTCCGCGATATCGAAGCCGCGATCCTCCGCGCCGAGTCGTCGCTCGATCGCCGTCGGCTCACCGTTCTCGCCGGGACGCGTGTCGAGAGACGACGAGCGGTATGCGCCGCCGACTTCCATCGCTTCGAGCACCTCTTCTTCGGCTACTCCCAGCTCGACCGCGACCTCGGGAACGCGCGGCGCGCGGCCGAGTCGCTGAGACAGCTCGTTGACCACGCTGCCGAGGCGAAGATGCAGCTCCTGCGGCCGGCGGGGTACGCGTACCGACCACGTCTTGTCCCGGAAGTGCCGCTTCAGCTCGCCTTCGACGGTCACCGTCGCATAGGTCGAGAATTCGAGGTTGCGGTCCGGGTCGAACCGCTCGACTGCTTTCAGCATGCCGAGGTATGCGACCTGTAAGAGATCGTCGAAGGGCTCGCCGCGGTTCGCGTAGCGACGCGCGAGATGCGAGGCGAGCGACTTGTGCGCCTCGATCAGCTCGTTGCGCAGCTTCCGCTCGCCGGTTCGCCGGTACTCCTCGAACTTGGCTCTCGAATGTGCGCGCTCCTGCGCGGACAGTGACATCTCAGTTCGGCGGCCTGCGGGTCACACATGAGAAGCGCACGAAGCCGTCGTCGGTCCGGAGCTCGTAGTCGTCGATAACGGCCTTCAGGATCTGCGCCGTCAGCGGCTCGACGCCGACGTCGACCCCTTCTGCGACGGGCGCGCGTCCGACGATGTGCAACTCGGAGTCGGTCGTGAAGAAGGTGATCTCGAGCTCTCCGGCACTCGCGACGTCGATGGTCATGCTCGCGAGCTCGTCGAGCGCGACCCGTAGGTTCTCGATCTCCTCGATATCGAACCCGAGCCGGCTCGCGACGCCCGAGCCCGTCAGGCGAACGATGCGGACGTACTCGAGCGCGGCCGGCAGGGTCAGCCGGACGGCGTCTTCGCGTGGCTCTGCGGCTTCCATGATCTACGACTCGACGATGAAGTGGTCGGTGAGCCCGGTGATGTCGAGCAACCGCCGGACAGGCTCACTCGGCGCGCGGAGTACGAGCCGGCCCTCGCGGTCGACGAGCCGGCGTTGCGCGGTGAGGATCGCGCGTAGGCCGGACGAATCGAGGAACCTCGTCCCGGAGAGATCGAGCACGAGCTCCGAGATGTTGTCGGCGAGGAGGCGGGAGGCCTCCTCTTCGAGGCTGGGTGCGGAATACGCGTCGAGCTCGCCTTTGACCGTTACGACGGCTCGAGCTCCGGTGCGATCCGTCGAAAACGACAGGTCCGGGCCCACCGCGTGGTCTTCCATATCACGTCCTCCTCCTGCGAACTTATTACGGCCAACTTATCGCGTTGCTCCTGGGCTCAAACTCGCTGGAACTGGCTGTTCTCGCACCACTTCGCGCGGAGACTTGTCCGTGCGGATACCCAAGAAGGTGGGATGACGGATGTTGCCCGACGCCGTCCATTCGGTGAAGCGAACCTCCACGACGAGCACCGGATCGACGAACCGCACGCCTTTGGGAACGCGACCTGCGCCGAACGGGCTGTCGTCGCGCGCGGACTCGGAGAACCGTCGTTCGAGGTCGGCGATGACAGCACCTGACAATCCGCTGCCGACCTTGCCCGCGTAGTGCAACCCGTCGCCGTCGTAATAGCCGACGAGCAGGGATCCGATACTGCCGGTCCGGCCCTTCTCGCCCGGCTGCCAACCGCCGACCACGAACTCCTGGCGGAGCTGGTTCTTGACCTTGACCCACGCGGGCGATCGTCTCCCGGGCTCGTAGCGCGCGTCGAGGCGCTTCGCGACGACACCTTCGAGACCGAAACGGAGGCTCACTTCGGTCGTCGCACTGCCGTCACCCACCTCGTGCGGCGGCGTCTGCCACGACGCACCGTTCAGGTCGAGCTCGCGCAGGCGCGCCCGCCGGTCGGCGTACGGCAGGTCCATGGTCGAATGGCCGTCGAGCCACAGCACGTCGAACAACACATACGTGACCGGGAGCTCACGCGAAAGCCGTCGAATCGTCGACTCGCTCTCGACGTGCATGCGCCGCTGTAGCAATTCGAAACTCGGACGGCCGGCGTCGTCGAACGCGACGATCTCGCCGTCGAGCACGACGTCGCGCGCGCCGAATACCTCACCGATCCGGCGCAGCTCGGGGTAACGACGGGTCACGTCGTTGCCGTTGCGGCTCACGAGCCGGATCCGCCCGCCGTCGACGTATCCGAGGGCGCGGATGCCATCCCACTTCAGCTCCCACGCCCAACCGTCGCCGCGGGGTCGTTGCGCGGCGAGGGTCGCCAGCATCGGCCGCAGGTCGTTTGGCGGCGCGCCGCGGTCCGGATCCTCGGGCGGGTCCATGCGGTGGATCATCCACTGATCGCCGCGAGTGCGGAACAGCACGTACTTGCCGTGCACTCGCTCGCCGTGGAGGGTGACCATCACCTCGTCGTCGTCGAACTTGTGGGTCTCGAACGTGCCCGTGTCCCATACGCCCATCGCCCCACCGCCGTACTCGCCGGCCGGGATCTCGCCTTGGAACGTGAGGTATTCGAGCGGATGGTCTTCGGTGCGCACGGCAAGGTGATTGTGCGCCGGGTCGACGGGAATGCCCTTGGGGACGGCCCACGACGCGAGCGCACCGTCGCGCTCGAGCCGCAGATCCCAGTGCAGAGAGCGAGCGTGGTGCTCCTGCACGACGAAGCGCGGGGCCTGGCTCGACCGCGATCGCGACCGGCGAGGAGCGGCGCGCGCCGGAGGTTCCGGGGTCGCGCCGAAGTCGCGCTTGGCTTCGTACTCCGCGAGCTCGCGCTTGCGCGGCATGTCGGTCACGGTACTGCGCACCGGATGCAGCGGACCGGGGGGAACGTCGAGGTCGGGCGGCGATCCTCGACGTTCCCGGACCGGTGCTGCAGGGAGCCCGGACACACCGTGCGGGGGTCGGTGCCCGCGGACTCGTCCGGTTCGTACCCGAGCCCGGGATCGCCCAAACCCCCTCTCACAAAATTGCCGAATCCCAGCCTCCGACTGCCTCCTGGGCGATTTCGCAGGCTCGAATCCCTACTGGACTCGTCGGGAATCGAGACATACCGTGGCGCCGACCGGATACGCCCAGTCGAAGCGCAAAGGAGCGGGGAGCATGTCTGACCAAGCTTGGGGCCTCGAGACCCGACTCGTCCACGCCGGCGCCGAGCCGGATCCCGCCACCGGTGCGCGAGTGACGCCCATCTACCAGACGACGTCCTTCGTGTTCCGTGACACGGAGCACGCGGCCGCACTCTTCGGTCTGGAAGAGCTCGGCATGATCTACACGCGGATCATGAACCCGACGCAGGACGCGTTCGAGCAGCGCATGGCGTCGCTCGAAGGCGGTGTCGGTGCGCTCGCCACCGCAAGCGGACAGGCGGCCCAGACGATCGCCCTCTTGAACCTCGCGGAAAACGGTGGCCACATCGTCTCCAGCGCGTCCCTCTACGGCGGTACGTACAACCAGCTCCACTACACGTTCCCGAAGCTCGGCGTCGAGGTCTCGTTCATCGACGACCCCGACGACCTTGCGGCCTGGAAGAAGGCGATCCGCCCGAACACCAAAGCGTTCTACGGCGAGTGCATCGGCAACCCGAAGGGCGACATCTTCGACTTCGAGGGCATCTCGAAGATCGCGCACGACAACAAGATCCCGCTCGTGATCGACAACACGCTGGCAAGTCCGGCGCTGCTGCAGCCGCTGCGCCACGGCGCCGATGTCGTGGTGCACAGCGCGACGAAATTCATCGGCGGTCACGGCACGTCGATCGGCGGTGTCATCGTCGACGGCGGCGCGTTCGACTACCCCGGCAGCGGTCGGTTCCCGGGATTCACCGAGCCCGACCCGAGCTACCACGGTCTCGTTTTCGCCGAACTTCCGCCCGAGCTTCGCCCTGCGATGTTCGTGCTGAAGTGTCGTTTGCAGTACCTCCGCGATATCGGCGCGGCCATTGCGCCGTTCAATTCGTTCCTGTTCCTGCAGGGCCTGCAGACGTTGAGCCTGCGCATGGAGCGCCATTCGCAGAACGCGCTCGCGGTCGCGCAGTGGCTCGAAGGCCGCGACGAGGTCGAGTGGGTCGCGTATCCGGACCTGAAGTCGAGCAAGTGGAAGGCGCGCGCCGACAAATACCTGCCCAACGGGAAGGGCGCGATCATCGCGTTCGAGCTGAAGGGTGGCATCGACGCGGGCCGCAACTTCATCGACAGCCTGGAACTGTTCAGTCATCTCGCGAACGTCGGCGACGTGCGCAGCCTGGCGATCCACCCCGCGAGCACGACCCACAGTCAGCTCGAGCCGGGTGAGCAACTGACGACCGGAGTGACGCCCGGTCTCGTGCGGCTCTCGGTCGGCATCGAGACCCTCGACGACATCCTCGCCGACCTCGACGCCGGATTGCGCGCCGCGAAGTCGTCCTGATCGAGCCGGGTGTGAACACGACCGAGATGCGATGACAGGCGAACCGCCCGTCACGGGCGCTTGGCGTTCCGGCGATCCGCCCGGGCGAAGGCAGTTCGCGACGTTGTTCACCGATCGTCCGCTCGCGCTGCGCGCCGGCGGTGCGTTGTCGTCGCTCACCGTCGCGTACGAGACGTGGGGGAGTCTCGACGCCGACGCGTCGAATGCGATCCTCGTGCTGCACGCACTGTCGGGGGACAGTCACGCTGCCGGTCCGGCGGAGCCCGGCCATTCACAACTCGGTTGGTGGGACCCGTTGATCGGACCGGGACGCGCGATCGACACCGATCGGTCCTTCGTGGTGTGTCCCAATGTTCTCGGCGGTTGCCAGGGAACGACCGGGCCCGCGTCGATCGATCCCGAGACGGGCAAACCGTACGGGTCCCGATTCCCGATCACGACGATCCGCGACCAGGTCGCCTTGGAGGCGGCGCTGGCCGACCACCTCGGCATTGCGCGTTGGTACTCGGTCATCGGCGGCTCGATGGGCGGCCAGCGCGCGATCGAATGGACCGTCAGGTACGCCGAACGTGTACCGAGGGCCGTGGTCATCGCGTGCGGCGCGGCGGCGACTGCGGAGCAGATCGCGTTGTGCTCTCTGCAGATTCGAGCGATCGAAGCCGACCCGCATTTCCACCGCGGCGACTACTACGACTCGACCGAAGGACCGTGGCGAGGCATGTCGATCGCGCGCGGCATCGGGCAGGTGTCGTACCGCTCCGAGCTCGAGCTCGCGCAACGCTTCAATCGCGGGCACCAGAACGACGAGCATCCGTTCGAAGGCGGCCTGTACACCGTCGAGTCGTATCTCGAATACCACGGCGAGAAGCTCGCGCATCGCTTCGACGCCAACAGCTACATCGTGTTGTCGCGGGCGATGAACCATCACGACGTCGGCCGCGGCCGCGGAGGCGTGGCCGACGCCCTCGCCCGGGT
>JALYLU010000197.1 GCA_030774075.1 Actinomycetota bacterium
AGGTGAGCGCTTCCATATAGGCAGGAGATTCCCAAGGGCTGAATCGCCCGTCTAACGACTGGGGCCGCTGAAGGACGCCGACTGGTCCATCGGGATCCTCAAGTCGGTGCGCGTTCAACTCGTCGAGAGAGACGCTAAATGCGGCGTAACTCTGGAACATCGGGACCGGCCGCCAG
The DNA here is from genome assembly GCA_030774075.1 of Actinomycetota bacterium. GTDB lineage: Bacteria > Actinomycetota > Acidimicrobiia > IMCC26256 > PALSA-610 > PALSA-610. Next base: position 177 of record JALYLU010000197.1, read on the forward strand.
CGCAGTCCATAGGCCCATACTGCAGAGACGTCCCACGGGTCGGCGTGAACCGTCTGGTCCAGCAGGTGCGCGACGACGCCGGGTGACACGTTGTGGAATTCGCGGATCTCATCTGCCGCAGCTTCGAGCCTCGAATTGCGCCATCGTTGATCAACGGCGTCTCGAGTAACTGCGGCCAGTTCGTCGAGAGCCTTTCGGTGCTGTTCGACGAGATCCATGATCGTCGGGTGTACATACGCTGGGGTCAACCAAATCGCTGAGAGCGCATAACCAAAGGCGAGCGCCGGGATCAGGAACCGCGACCACCACGACTTGAACGCCACCACGCCGAGAACTGCGACGAAGGCGACATATGTGATCGGGTAGTGGTAATAGTCGAGTCGTTCAAAGCCGGCTTTGAAGAAGAACCACAAACCGCCCGCGAGGAGGAGCAACGAGGGAACCGTTGCGCTTCTGTGCCGACGCACGAGCACAACACTGAACGCGGTCAAAGCAAGTAGACCCGGCACGAGGACGAGCCAAACGCGCGTCAACGCCGGCCCATCGCCGTATGCCATCGCAGAGTTGTAGGCGAAGGAGATTGTGATCGAAGTCCGGACCCAGGCGGGAATATCTCCAACCCTTTGAGCCGCCGCCAACCAGAGCACGAGGAACGAAGCCACGAACCCTGTAGCGGCGATAGCAAGATTGCGCCAGTGGCCTCGGCGCGATGCCGCCACGACGAGCACGAGGGCAAGCGAGAACATGCCGACACTGAACTTGACCTCGGTCTGAAGGGCGGCAATCCCGCCGAGAGCCAGCAACGTGCCAACCGAGAGTCCGGTCCCGAGGCGACGGGGTTCTACCAAATACAACGCCGCGAGGAGTAGGGCGATCCCGCCCAGCTCCGGCACAGCGGGCGAAGCGGTGTGTGCCCACGCCGCCGGCCCGGGAGTCGATACAACCCCCGCGTGCGTCGCAGCCGCCGAGAATACGACGGTCAACGCGGCTGCCGGTAGTAGCGGGAGGCGACGCCGCGCCCACGAAAAAAAGAGCGAGTACAACGCGAGGGCCGTGATGCCCGCGTAAAGAACGCCGAGAACCTCTCCGATTCTGAAGACGCTCTGGGGCGCCGCAAGGAACCCGAGCGGGCCGTATGTGAAAACGATGTCTTTTCCGAAATGAAGCCCGTCGACGTGAGCTAAGGAGACACCGAGCGGAAAAGAACGATCCAGGAGTGCACCCGGAGTGGTGCGACCAAGGGGCAGCGAGAGGATCGCTAAGAGCGAACCGACCGCTATTGCGCTTCTCCGATTACGCAGTCGCTCGACTAAGTCGCCAAGTTTCGTCGCATGAGCGACGACCGTCGATTCCTCCGCGGCTTCGTCGACCTCGGCCTCAGGGCTTTCGCTCAATGGGCGCCTTCGTGACGTGATCCCTACGGAGCCTGGCTGCCCACCGTCGCCCGTATCGAGGCACGAGCGCGAGTGCGGCGAGCGTCAGGGCGGCGAGCAGGAACAGCGCCCAGTAGTACCCGAACGGGTCGTAGTGGAACTCGATCGTGTGCTGGCCGGGTGTGATCGCAACGCCGACGAAGCTCGGGGCGAGCATCTGCGTCTTCGCGGGCCGGCCGTCGACCGTCACCTTCATATGCGGGTCGTAGGTCGCCTTGAGCATGACGACCGCGTTGCGGTTGGCGACGATGGTGCCTCCGAACACGCCGTCGTCGGGCCGGCTGTGCTGCTGCGTGATCACACCTGCGGCTCCGGCCGGCCGGTCGAACGCCGCCGTCGGTGCGGCGCCGTGCTCACCGTCGAACGCGACGACCGGGATGAGGTGCTGGGCCGGAAGCGTCGAGCTCAGGAAGCCGGCAGTGTGCGAGCCGAGGTTCGTCCGGTCGGCGCTGATCGCCGACGTCGTGTCGACGACCTGCAGGTAGCCCGACGTCGGCACCGCCCAGAGTCCCCACCGACCCGAGGCTTGCAACAACGTCGCGGGTACCGCGGGACGTTGTGCCGAGGGCTGAATGATGTATCGAGCGTTGAACAAGTCGAAGTGGGCGGGATTGGTCGGGTCGAAGCGCGTCTCGACGTCGGACGTGAGCGACGACGTCCGCAGCATGAAGCCGACGACATCGGCGTTGTCGTGCAGCACGTATTCGTAGGTGGGAACCTGGCCGATCACTGCCGCGCGTCCGGGCTGGCCCGCATAGATGCGCCCGTCGCCGAGCGCTTTCGCGGAATCGACGAGCGTCGTGAAGTCGGCGCCGTCGGTCTGGTCGGACACCTGTTGGGCGTCGATACCCGCCGCGTTGAGCGCGTCGTAATGCGTGCGCTCGCGCCATACCGGTGTGCACGCGGCGAGCACGACGACGAGCATCCCCACGCCGAGCGCCACGGGCGGGACGCGCTTCAGGTGCCGGTGCAGGAACGTGAAGACGAGTTGCGCGAGCCACGCCGCGCCGATGGCCGCCAGCAGGATGCCGCCCAGATGCACACCGACGATGTACCGGTGGAGCAGTAGGTCCTTGCCACCAGGCAGCCGGTCGACCACGAAGCCGATCGTGTCGCGTCCGCAGAAGAGCAGCAGGCTCACGGCCGTGAAGCCGAGAAGAGCGCGGGAGCGTTCGTCGCGGAAGCGCCAAATGCAGAGGACGACGCCTACCGCCGCGAGCACGGTGACGACGGGCCAGTGCTTGTAGTCGAACACCTGGCCCGTGCCGAGCCACCACATCACCTTCTTGCCGCCGGCCGAATCGAACCAGAAGCTGTTCACGTTGTATTCGCTGCGGGTCGACCACTTGGCGTCGGCGAGGAGCGGGACCACGACCCAGGACGCGACGAGAAGCCCGCCGACGGCCACGATCGCCGCGCGTCCGATCCGGCGCAGCAGCTCCGACGGCTTCACGATCACCCACACGCCCAGCGCGAGAAGCGCGAGGTAGCCCGTGAGGAAGTGCACCATGATCGTCAACCCGAGGAACAGCGCGGCGAGCGCGTACGCGCGCCCGCGTGAGATCGCGCGGTAGGTGAACGCGAGCGTGAGCGGGAGGAGCCACATTCCCCACAGCGCCGTCCATATGCCGTTGCCGCGCCACTGGAAGCTTCCGTGCTCGTAGCCGTAGAGCGTGACCGAGCTGATGAGCGGGACCAGGAGCGCGGCGATCCCTGCGACCCAGCGGTCGAAGCCGAACAGGCGGGCCGCCCAGTAGAAGCAGATCGGCAGAAGACACAGCAGCAAGTAGCTGGACCAGGCGACGGTGCGAGCCGCGCCGACCTGCGTTGCGATCGCGCCGCTGATGATGGCCGGGAGGGGCTGGTAGTGGTGGAAGATGGGAAGCCCCATCGACAGGCGGGGATACCAGCCGTCGAACACGAGCCTGCCGTCTTGGATCCGCTGCTCGGCGAAGCGCACGAGTGAGACGTGCACGCTCGTGTCATTGGGCGGCGCGACCGGGCGCACCTCGGCGCGCATGACGAAGAGATTGAACAGCACCGCGATTGCGACGAGGCCGAGCGGGACGAACCTGGCCCATTCTGCGCGCCGGCTCGACAGCCGCTCGGCCCGGCTGCGCCGCGGCTCCGCGGCGGCACGCAAGATGTCGTCGGTCGCCGCGGTTTCTTCGGCCGAAGGAGCCTTCATCCAGCCCGCCGGTTCGTCAGCGTGTCAACTGAGCGGGATTCCCTGCGCCTTCGCGCGGGAAGCCAGCGCCGGATCGAGCTTCACCGCGGACTGCACCTCCAAGTTGCCTTCCGCTGCATTCCCGGTCTGGCGCAGCAACAGGCCGAGGTTGAAGTGCGCGTCGGCCGCTTTGGGCGAGGCCGCGATCGCCCGGCGATACAGCGCGATCGCTTCCGAGATGGAATTGGCGCCGGTGCGCAGGATGGCGAGGTTGTACAGGGGCTGCGGGAACTTGGGGTCGATCTTGAGGGCCGCCCGGTAGCTGTTCTCGGCTCCCGCCTTGTCGCCCCCGATCTGCTGGATCAGCCCGAGGTTGTAATAGGCGAACTTGTTCTGGGGATCGTCGGCGATCGCCTGGGTGTAATCGCGCTTGGCGGAGGCCAGGTCGCCCGCGGCCTGCTCCTGCAGGCCCTTGGCCACCAGCGCGGCCGCGCCTTTCGCCCCGCCACCGGTGTTGTTCTTGTTGCTGCTGCTGCCGGAGTCGCCGGAGCCACAGGCGCCCGCCGCGAGACCGGTCGCGACGACGATCGTGAGCGCAGTGCCCAACCGGCGCCATTGCGTGGACGTGGTGTTCATGGTTCTTCCGCGCTCCCGATCCACCCGGCCCGCCTCGGCATCGGGGCAGGTCCAACTTCGATTGCTAGCATCATCGGACTCTAGGAGTGACTCTGAAGCCACTCCGCGAGAGTCCTAATGCCACCTTTCAACCCATACAGCCTGGCACACTCGGGGGGACGGGTGGCGGCAGGACGGCGGTGAGCACGGTGCCGGAGATCTTGGCCGAGGACACGCTCGACTCGGCGCCGGACGTCGGATCGCGGCCGAGGTCGACCGCCCGTGCTCGGCGACCCGCCCGCCGAGGGGCGATCACCACGATCGCGGCGACGTGGCCCGTGCTCCTGCCGGCACTTGTCGCGCTGGTGATCTGCGGCTATCAGCTGACGCGGCCCCATGCCCTTGCCGGTGTTCACGGCTACACGGGTTACGGATACGACGACGGGGTGTACCTCGGGACCGCCATCCGGCTGGTGCACGGCGTCCTGCCGTATCGCGACTATGCGTTCGTCCACCCGCCGGGGATCGCGCTGCTGATGACACCGGCCGCGATAGTGGGGCGCTTCATCGGGACCCGCGACGCCATGGCCGTGGCGCGCTGTCTCACCGTGCTGGTCGCCGCGATCAATGCCGGGCTCGCGGCCTGGGTCGTGCGCTCGCGGGGGCGCGGCGCGATGCTGGTCGCGGGCTTGGCGCTCGCGTGTTTCCCGCTCGCCCGCATCGCCGATCACACCGTGATGCTCGAGCCGTACGTCGTGCTCTTCTGCCTGGCCGGAGCGGGCGTGATGTTCGACCGGGACGGCGCCCTGGTCCAACAGCGGCGGTTGCTCCTGGCGGGCGTGCTGTTCGGATTCGCGGGCGCGATCAAGCTCTTCGCGATCTTTCCCGTGATCGTCGCGTTGTGCTGTTGCCTGCCGTTAATTCGCCGGCTCCGCACGTATCTCATCGGGCTCGTGGTGGGATTCGGCGTCCCGGTCTTGCCCTTCTTCGTGCTCGCGCCGGGCACGATGATCCACGACGTTGTCGTCTCGCAGCTCGGCCGGGACGCTTCGGGCCGAGGCAACCTGCCGTACCCCTGGCGGCTCGTGCTGATGTTCGGCATCGGCGGGCTCCAGAGCGCGCAGTCGCGAGGGTCCATCGCCGATTGGGTCGCGGTTGCCGTGGTGGTCGTGGTCGTCGCCGGCTTCTTCGCCGCCCGCTGGCATTGGTCCCGGCTCGAATGGTTCCTGCTCGGCGCCACCGCGGTCACGGTCGCCGCGATGTTGGCTTCGGCGGAGTTCTTCGAGCAGTACGCGTACTTCGTCTTCCCGCTCGGAGCGATGCTCCTGGCGACGTCTGTCGGCCGGATCGGCGAGTTCGCGACCCGCGCATCTCAGCGCCTGCGGGGCGGGTCCGCGGGCGCGGTCAGGATTACGGGCACGGTCGCGCTGCCGGCCGTGCTCGTCGTAGGCGCGCTGGCGTTGATCCCCTCCGACCTGAATGCCGAGCGCGTGCTGCTCGCGTCCGCGGCCGACCCGGGGCACCAGGTCGCGCAGGTGATTCCCGCCGGCGCGTGCGTCGTCACCGACGATCCCATGATCTTGGTCAACGCCAATCGTTTCGTCGCGGCGGAGACCGGTTGCCCGAAGACCGTCGACGCGTACGGCATGTGGCTCACCGACAACGACGCGAAGCCCCCTCCGGCGGCACCGCCGTTCCGCCCGGGCTTCACCGAGAAATGGCGGCGGTGGTTGGAACGCGCCGACTACGTCACGCTGTCCGTACCGCTCAGCAACTACATCCCGTGGACGTCCGAGCTCGCGGCCTGGTTCGAGACCAACTACACGCTGGAGCTGACGCTGCCGCGCACCTACGTGTACCGGCGCGTCGGCGAGCAGTACGGCTGAGCGCGCCGCGTCTCAGTCCGGCGTCGCGCCCGCGCGCCCGCGCTCCCGCTGCTCAACGCGCGAGAGCCGTTCCTCCAAGAGCGCGTTGGCCTCGCTGAGCTCGCGGATCGCCTCTTGGTGGCCCGACAGCGAGATCGAGAGCTGCAGCGTGATCAGGAGCAGGAAGCCGATCCCCGTCGCCGAGAGCAGGCCGGTCGGCGTGAACGGCAGCGAGTGGCTCACCCCGCCGACCAGCGCGAGCGTGAGCGCGGCGACGAGCAGGAGCGCCGACACGGCCATCCAGCCGAGCGCGTAGCGCAGCGAGAGCTTCCGGCGACGCGAGAACCAGAACACGAGCGCGAACATCGCGACGCCGCCGCCCGCGATGAGGATCTCCTGGACGGCGGTGTTGCTCATCGCGTTCCTGACGCGGGATCGGTCTCCCAGAGGGTGAGGTGGACGACGCGCCGGCCCGTCGGGCGGTAATGCTGCAGCCAGACGGCCGCGACGACGCGGATCAGGTACCAGGCCGACGCGAGGGACGAAGCCGTGGACACGCCGTGGTCGCGGGCCCGCATCTCGACCGGCACCTCGACCACTCGGTATCCGCCGCGGCCCGCGCGTGCGAGCGACTCGATCGTGTCGCCGAGGTACTCGGTCGGGTAGGTGGACGCGAACGCGCCGAGGAGGTTGCCGCCGATCGCACGGAAGCCCGATGTCGCGTCGGTGATGCGCACACCCGTGCGCCGTGAGGCCATGCGCGCCAGGCGTCGCATGACGACGCGCCGGATTCGACCCATGTCGTAGGGCTGCCGGCCCGCGGCGAACCGCGAACCGATGACGAGATCGGCGCTTTCGGTGTACAGGGCGTCGAGCAGGTTGGCGATCTGCGCGGGATCGTGTTGTTCGTCGGCGTCGCACTGCACCACCACGCGGTAGCCGTGTGTCACTGCGTACCGGAAACCGCAGCGCAGCGCACCGCCGACACCGAGGTTGACCGGGAGCCGCAGCACGACCGCGCCTTCTTGCTCGGCGACCTCGGCGGTGCGGTCGATCGAGCCGTCGTCGGCGACGAGCGCCGGGTAGCCGAGCGCGCGGACCCGAGCCACCACCCGTCCGACCGACCGTTCCTCGTTGAACGCCGGGATCACGACGAGGACCTCGCCGGCTCGAACCCCGGCCAGGCCGGCGCTGCGCTCGGTCATTGCTCGACCGTGGACATGAAGCCTCCAATGCTACCGGCTCTATCGGCATTTCCGGACAAAGCAGACACCTGGACCATGAATCTTCGGGCGCGTGGGTCGCCCTATCCTTTTCGGATCCCCGACTCGCCGTTGAAAGGCAGAGCGGCAAATGCCCTCGAAGCGGATCGGCATTCTCGTCGTCGCCTACAACGCGGTCTCGACGCTCGCCCAGGTGCTCGACCGGATCCCGACTGACTTCCGTCCTCGAATCGTCAAGATCCTGGTCGGCGACGACGCGAGCGAGGACAGCACACATCTCGTGGCGCTGGGGTACAAGCAACTGGCCACTGACCTGCCGATCGAGGTGATCCGTCACCCGAAAAACCTGGGCTACGGCGGGAACCAGAAGGCCGGCTACCAGTGGGCCATCGACAACGACCTCGACATCGTCGTCCTGTTACACGGTGACGGACAGTACGCGCCCGAATCGCTCCCGGAGATGGTCGCGCCGCTCGAGCGGGGTGAAGCCGATGCCGTGTTCGGTTCGAGGATGCTCGATCCGGGTGGCGCTCGCCGCGGGGGCATGCCGCGCTACAAGTTCGTGGGCAACCGCATCCTCACCACAGTAGAAAACGCCGTGGCCGGTGCCTCGCTCTCGGAGTGGCACTCCGGCTACCGCGCGTACTCGGTCGCGGCCATGAAGGACGTTCCTTTCGATCACAACGACAACGGCTTCAACTTCGACACCCAAGTGATCGTCCAGTTCATCGAGGCGGGCAAACGCATCGTCGAGGTCCCGATCCCCACGTACTACGGCGACGAGATCTGCCGGGTGGACGGGTTGAAATACGCCCGTGACATCACCCGAGACGTCGTGCGGTACCGAGCGCACAAGATGGGCTTCGGCTCCGGCGAGCTCGCGTTCGCCAGCCCGACCTATGACGCCAAGCACGCCGACCAGTCCTCGCACGAGCTCGTCGTGCGGTGGCTCGCCCGCCGGGGTCCGAGCCGGGTCCTCGACCTCGGCTGCTCCGACGGCTACCTCGCCGAGCGGCTGCGTGGTCTCGGTCACCACGTCACGGGTGTGGAT
>JALYLU010000198.1 GCA_030774075.1 Actinomycetota bacterium
CGCGAGTGCGACCGCGAACGTCAATCGCGCGCCGGCCCGTAGTGGTCCGACCAAGGCGTCGAAGGGGGCGGCGGCGATGACCCGATGGGCGGATCCGACCCGGGAGAGATAGTACGTGCGGCCGACCGCCGCACCGACGGAGATCAGGACCATCACCACCGAGACGCCGACGGCGAGGTGCTCGACCGTGCGCCGGCGACGGGTCGAGCTGACGATCGCGCCCGCGCCGGCCGCAATCGTCGCGAGCGGAAGCCAGGTTGCCAGTTCGTCGAGCAGCCGCGTGGCTCGCTGGGCGCGCATGAGGTCGGGAGACCGGAACAAGACGAAGCGTTGCTCGAGCGCAGCGGTCGGAACGTTGTCGAACACGCGGATGCCGCGGCTATCGAGCGCGTGACGGACGGCGGTCGCGAGCGCGCCGGTGTCGATCGCGACCTCTCCGTTCGTCGTCGTCACGACCTCGCCCTTCCCTTCGAGTACGCGCACCAGCTGATCGTGCGCGACCCGGTTGGCCTCCCGCCACGCCCGGGACGCCGCGGGGGTCGCGAGCGCGGCCGACGCGACTTGCACCGACGTCGCGCGGATGCTCGCGGCGAGTGTGGGCGCGAACTCCGCCGCGTCCTTGGGCAGCGCGGCGCGCAACCGCGCGGTGACGTCGACGTGGCTGTACAGAGCCTCGACGATCGTCTCGGCCAAGGCGTCGCGGACCTCGGGACGATCGAGCACCGGGCCCACCGCGCGGACGTACGCATCCGTGCTCAGGACGAGCGCGCGCATCCAGAGCGCGACTGCGGAGAGCAGCGTGAGGAGACACGTGACGCCGATGAGGCAAGCCGTCGCAATGCGTCTGCCGCTCACGACTGGCGAGGCTACGGCGGGGCTCCGGCCCCGACGGGGACCCGAGCGGATAGCGTTCACGCCGTGATCGCACCCGTCGTCGTGCTCGATCCGTGCTTCGATGCCGGCGACGCGGCCGCGCTGGTCGACCTGTGCGAGCGGTTCGGTCGCTATCGCATGTACGCCGAGCTCGAACCGCTCGATACCGAGATCGGCCAAGGTCTCGCGCCGCGCCATGACGCGCTCATGAACTTCCTTCGCACCGGTGGTCTCGGCCGCACGCCGGAGCCCCCCGCGGCGCTCGGAGTGCGGACCAGCTACTTCCGAGAGGAGTACGCGTACGGGCGCGACGAGCGCATAGACGGCATCAGCCGGTTCCTGTACCACGAGCCGTTCATCGAGGCTGCCCGCTCGATCCACGGCCGCGCGGTCATCGAACCCGCGATCGCCTACGCGAACCTCATGGTTCCGGGACAAGAGCTCGCCGTTCACACCGACGTCCCGGAGTACCGCGGCGCGAATCGCAAGGTCGTGCCGCAATGGTTGCTGGTGGTAATGCACCACTCGGGTTTGTTCGACGAGTACCGGATGCCGATCGCGACCGCCATTGCGTGGTTCCACGATTGCGACGGCGGCGAGCTCGCGTACTGGCCCGACGGCGCCGCCGGCGACGTGCGCCGTCACCGCGTGCGGTACAACACGGCACTGGTGCTCGACACCGACACGGTGTTCCACGGTGTCGACCGCATCGCCCGCGTCGTGGTCGACGAGCTACCCCGCATCGGGCCGGGCACGACGCTCGAGTACGCGAAAGATGGAACTTGGATGTTGCGCGCGGCTGACGGCGCGGAGATCTCGCGCTACGGGTGGGACGAGTTGCGGTTCTCGGTGTCGTGGAAGGCGTACTGCTTCCGAGACGCACACGAACGCGACACCTGGCGCGAGCACCGCAACGACCTCACGCTCGACGCCATCCTCGACCGTCTGATCGACGATTTGCGATCGCGCGACCGCGTTTCGGGCGATGTCGCGCGCGACGGCGCGTTGGGTCAGTTGCTGATCGACGAGTACGTGTCGTTCCCGATCTCCACAGCGTCGTCCGCGTCGTCCACAGGTTGATCCCTCTATCGATCCACAGGCCGTTCGTCGTACGGTGAACGCATGAGTTTCGTAGTGCACTTCGAAGACGACACGACAACGGTCGTCGACGCCGCCGACTCGTACGAGCAAGAAGGTCCGCTCACGACATTCTTCGACCGCAACGGTGGTGGCCGGCTCGCCTCTGCGTTCGCGGTGCGGGTCGCGTCGTTCCGGACGAGCAAGATCGTCGAGGTGCGGAGAGCGCGATCGGCGGAGACGATCGAGTCGCTTCAGTCGTCGATCAGGTCGTCCTCGTCGACCACGACGTCCCATCGCTGCGCGCACTCGCCGCACAGGTAGACAACACTGTCGCCGGGCTCGAAGTCGTCCTCGGGACCGATCGGCTGCGCGAGGTACGCGGTGCCGCCGCATTCCATGCAGTCGATGCGTTCCGCGATCGCCACCTCGCGACCGTAATCCTCACACGGCGTTCGTCAAGAGCCGGTTTGCGTCAACGGCCCGTAGGTCTCGGGCCGGCGGGTTCGCAGGAAGGGGAAGAGGTCGAGCCAGTCGCGAGACTGATCGAGATCGAGGTCGGCGACGAGAACGGCGGGCTCGGATCGGGGCGCCTGCACCAATGCCCGACCGTACGGATCGCTCACGAACGACGATCCGTAGAACGTGATCGGGCCCTCGCGCCCGGTCCGGTTCACCGCGAGCATGAAGGTGCCGTTCATGATGCCCTGCGCCCGGATGACCTGTTCCCAGAGCGGCTCGGTGTCGAAGCCGGGGTGGTCGGGTTCGGATCCGATCGCGGTGGGGTAGACGAGCACCTCGGCGCCGGCGATTGCGAACGCGCGGGACGTCTCGGGAAACCATTGGTCCCAGCACGTCGGGAACCCGAAGGCTGCGGTCTCGATCGGCGTGACGGGCCAACCGGAATCGCCGGGCCGGAACCACGTGTCCTCGTGGTAGCCGGCGGTCACCGGTAGATGGGTCTTGCGCGTGCGCGCGACGATCGCGCCGTCGGGCGCGACGACGAACGCGGTGTTGTATCCGAGGCCGCCGTCCCGCGCCGCTTCGTAGCAAGAGGCGTGCACGTACGCTCCGGTTTCCCGCGCGCACCGAGCGACGAGGTCGTACGTCGGCCCGCCCGGCAGGGGTTCCGGCTCGGCTTGGGGGTGTTTCGGATCGCGTCGCTCGACCGCGAAGTAGGCAGAGCGCGTCAGTTCGGGCAGGCATACCAGGTGTGCGCCCTCGTGCGTCGCGGTGCGAATGGCGTCGGTGATCGCGTCGTCGTGCTCGTGCGGATCGGGATGCCACTCCAGTTGGACGAGACCGACGCGGAGCGGTGCGCGCGTCGGCGGATGCACCCGCGCCGGCGACGGCAGCACGTCGAACGCGGTCCGAATGATCACTCCGGAACCTGCTGGGTGATGCAGTGCACGCCGCCGCCACCGTACGCGAGCACGACGCCCGGTACCGGGATCACGGTACGACCCGGATACTGCGCGCCGAGGAGCCGGCACGCGTCGTCGTCGAACGCGTGCCCGCTCACCGGGACCGCGACGAATCCGTTGCCCGGGTAGAGGTTCACGTACGGCACGGGCAGGCGCCGTCCGTCGAAATCGGCGTAGGGGAGCACGGGGACCTCGATCACCTCGAGGCCGGCCGCACCGAGCCGGGCAACGTTGTCGGCCGCGATCGCCGCGTTCGGGTTTGCCGGGTCGTCGCAGCCCTGAACCAGTGCTGCACCACTCGGCGTGAAGGCGACGACGTTGTCGACGTGGCCATCCGTGCCGTCGTCCTCGGCGATCGCGTCGGCGAGCCACACGATGCGATCGACGCCGAGGAACGATCGCAAGGCGCGTTCGATGTCGGTCCGGCTGCACGCTGGGTTGCGGTTGGGATTGAGGAGGCATCGCTCGGTCGTGACCAGCGTGCCCCGGCCGTCGACCACGATGGATCCGCCCTCGAGCACGATGGGCGCCTCCTCGACCGAGAGGCCGAGGTGGCGGGCGACCGCGGCGCCGACGAGCGCGTCGGCGCCGTGGACCTGCTTGTCGCCCCAGGCATTGAACTGAAAGTGCACCGCGCGGAGATCGCCGCCGGGTGCCTTCACGACGATCGGGCCGTCGTCGCGTATCCAGGCATCGTCGATCTCCAAGGTGACGATGTCGGCCGCGTCGCCGGCGCGGTCCGTAGCGCTCGCGAGGTCGTCGGGACGGACGACCAGCGTCACGGGCTCGTGTCTCGCGATCGCGCGTGCGATCTCCGCGTACACCGCGCGCGCCGGTTCCAGCTGGTCCGGAGTGAAGATGCATTGCGGTACGTCGGGCGGCCACGCCATGAGCGTGCGACGGTGCGGCTCGCTCTCGGCGGGCATGCGACATCCCGAGGGAAGCGACACGACGGCAAGATAGCGTGCGCCCATGCCGCTCACCGCCGACCTCGAGCAGTTGGCCGCACGCGTGTCGAATTGGGGTCGGTGGGGCGCCGACGACCAGCGCGGCACGCTCAATCTCATCACGCCCGACGTCGTGATGCGCGGTATCGCATCGGCGCGTCGCGGGCTTGTGTTCTCGCTCGCGATCCCGTTCGACCAGACCGGCCCGCAGTGGGACAAGGTGCACATGCCCGAGCGCACCAACCCGGAGCTACGCACCCACACCGTCAACGTCGCCTTCACCGGCGACCCACGCGACTTCACGACGAGCGACGACTCCTTTCGCATGGGATCGCAAGCCGCCACGCACTGGGACGCGATCGCACACGTCGGCTACGACGGCAAGCTCTACAACGACACGCCCAACGACGTCGTGCGGGCCGAGGGCGGCGCGGCCCGTCTCGGCATCGAGCACTTCGGACCGGTCGTGACCCGCGGCGTGCTGCTCGACATCGCGCGCGCCCACGGGGTCGATCACTTCGACGACAACTACGCGATCACGGGCGACGACCTGGAGGCGGCCTCGACCGCGGCGAGGGTCGTCGTCCAGCCGGGCGACGCAGTGCTGGTGCGCACCGGGCAGATGCACTTCCTGCGGCTCGGCGACAAGCAGCGGTACTCCGTGCCGTCACCGGGATTGTCGACGCGGTCGATCGCGTGGCTGCGCGATCACGACGTCGCCGCGGTGGCCACCGACACGATGACGTTCGAGGTCTACCCGTGCGAAGATCCGAAGGTCTTCATGCCCGTGCACATGATCCAGCTCCGCGACATCGGGCTCGCACAGGGCCAGAATTGGCATCTCGACGAGCTCGCCGGCGACTGTGCGGCCGACGGCCAACACGATTTCCTGCTCGTCGCCCCGCCGCTCCCGCTCACCGGCGCAGTCGGGGCGCCGGTGGTACCGGTCGCGATCAAGTAGGCGCTTCGAACCCGGCGCCGAGACCGTCCTCTCCGCCGAGCTCCGTGTCGAGCGGCGCGTTGGGCTGCACTTCGACGATGGGGACCCACATGTGCGCCGGCGCGGTCACAACCGTCACCACCGCCCGAGCGACGTCTTCGGGTTGCATGGTGTTGAAGTGGCGCTGGATCCCGAAGTGTTGCCAGCGCGGCATCAGCTCGTCGAAGACGGTGACATCCCATTCGTCGGCGAAGCCGGTCATCGTCGGTCCGACCCGAACGACCGACGAGCGCACCCCGACGCCCTCGGATTCGAGCGCGAGCGTTTGCGCGAACGCCTCGATGCCGGCCTTGGTCGATAGATAGGTCGCGAGGTGCGGACGCTTGTGCACCGTCGCGTCGGAGGAGATGAAGACGACGTCGCCGCGCATGCTGTCGGCTCGCAATTGGGCGACCACGCGGCGGGTGAACAACATCGGACCGAGCAGGTTCGTCTCGACGATACGCCGATGGTCTTCGTCGCTCATCTCGTGGATCGCGCCGGGAAGCGCGGTGCCCGCGTTGTTCACCAACACCTGGATCACGCCCGCGTGCGCGCGGACGTATGCGCAGAACGCGTCGATCGACGCGGGGAGGGTGACGTCGAGTGAGTGGACCAATGCCGTGCCTCCGACGTCGGTCACGATCTTCGCGGTCTCGTCCAGAAGCTCGACGCGCCGTGCGCCGAGTCCGACAGTCCAGCCGAGCCGGCCCAGCGCGACCGCGATCGCCCGGCCGATTCCGGCCGATGCTCCGGTGACCACCGCGACCCGCGCCTCAGGCGCCAAGGAATTCACCGCCGTTGACGTCGAGGGTCTGACCGGTGACCACGCGCGACCACGGCGACACGAAGAACACGACGCTGTTCGCGATCTCGTCCTGGGGCGGGATGATGCGGAGCGGGATCCGCGCCTCGATCTCGGCGCGCACGTCGTCGCGCGAGATCCCGCGTGATTCGGACTCCCAGCCGATGAACGTCTCGACGTTCGGGCCGCCGATCCATCCGGGAGCCACGCAGTTCACGCGCACGCCTGTCGGGCCGAGCTCGACCGCCATGGTCTTGGCCGCAGTTTGGATCGCCGCTTTCGACGAGGAGTAGCCGCCTTCGAGCGCGCGGATGTTGCGCATGCTCATGGAGATGATGAACACGACCGCCGCGTCGCCGTGATCCGTCGCCGCCTTCTTCAGGTGGGGGAGGCATGCCTGCGTGAGACCGAGCGCCCCCCAGACGTTCACCTCGAAGATCTTGCGCCACTTGACGAGGTCGACCGACTCGAACGGCTCGAACGTGTCCATGCGGAACGCGTTGTTGACGAGCCCGTCGAGGCGCCCGTAGGCGTCGATCGTGCCGTCGACGAGCGTCCGCACTTGATCGGGGTCGACGAGGTTCGTCGGCGAGGCGAGGGCGCGCCCACCGGCACCCTCGATCTCCTTTTGCACCTGGGAGAGATACTCGCCATTGCGGGCCGCGAGGACCACGGTCGCGCCTTCGCGGGCGAGGGCACGGGCGTTTGCCTGACCGAGGCCGGGCCCGACCCCCGACACGATGACAACCTTGTCCTGCAGCAGCATCCGCTCATCAGAGCCAGCGGGACGTCGCTCGCGCAACCCGGCCCGGGGTCGACGGCGACTGCGCCGGCCTACAAAGACGTCGGCTGCGCGCAGCGCGCGCGGACCAGCGGCTCGAAATGCTCGAGCGGCAACGTGTCGTACTCGGGATCGAACGCGACCTGGTCCCAGTCGTCGGCGAACCGTGCCGCGAGATCGAACCAGGGCTCCCCCTCGTACTGGGAACGTGCGTCCGGGTCGCCGCCGAAGTGCTGGTAGTAGTGGCGGCCCTGGAAATCCTGGTGCGCACGAATCATGTGGTACACGTCGGTGCTCACGTACGGCTTGATGATCGCGGCCGAGATTTCCGGATGGTTCGGAACGCTCACGGCCTTGCCGATGTCGTGCAGCAGCGACGCGAACACGACCTCTTCGTCGGCGCCGGCCCGCTCGGCGCGGGTCGCGGTCTGCAACGAGTGCGTGAGCTGGTCGACCGCGAAGCCGTCGGTGATCGCCGCCAGTGACCGCAACAGGTCGAGCACGCGCTCGGCGACCCGATCCTGGTGCTCGTAGGTCTCCTTGCCGATCACCGCCCACTGCTCGGCGGTGGACTGGTCCATACGGGTGAAGGTCTGAGCCATGCTTGCAGCGTAGAGCAGTGGGGCCCACCGGATCAGGTGCGGATCACGGCTGGCCCAAAAGCAGCGCCGCGCCCTCGAGGAAGAAGTCCATCCCGGCGCCCTTGGCGTCGCCCGCGGTGCGTAGCTCGTCGTAGGTCATCGCCGCGCCCCACGGCTGCGTCGCGAGCTTGCCCGACCGGCGACTCGCCTCCCATGGTCCGACGTAGAGGTACGGCTGCGGAATGGCGCGGTCGCCGGGCGACGCGCCGTAAGTCGCACGCGTGCCGGCCGCGGCATCGCCCAGCTCGCACGCGAGATCGAAGTGCTCGGGCCAGATCGTCGCGGTCGTCGGGTCGTGCGCGGCATAGGTCTCGCGCAACTCGTCGAGCAACGACTCGCCCAGGGCGATCCAAGCCGCGAGCACGCTCGCCGCTTCCGGCTCGACCGAGAGCGGGGCGTCGGGCGTGCAGGGAGTCGCCGGCTCGTAGACCTCGGCAGGCGCGCCGGGAGGAATACCGACGAATTGGGCAGCGGCGCCGACGGTCGTGATGCGGACGCGCGTGCTGGTGCCCGGTCGCTCGTGCACGAGCTCAACACCGTCGACGCGCACGCGCTCTCCGTCGCCGAACGTCGGCGTCCCGAATCCGCCGGGGGTTTGTACGAGGCCGATGTGTCCATCGGAGCGGTAGCGGGCGGGGGCGAGCACGTGCTCGGCGAGGGCGTGCATCCCGTCGCGGGCCGCGACGAACGAATCGGGTAGCGGTTCGAGCACGCCGAGGACCTTAGAGCAAGCCTTTGAGAATCTCCGCAAGCTCCAGCGGCTTGTCCCCCTGGATGCTGTGACCGGCGCCGGCGACGACGACGACCCGGGCCTTCGGGTTCCTCCGCGTCACCTCGGCGACGTCTTCGTCGTCGACTACCGGCGACGTTGCCCCGCGTACGAGGAGGAGCGGCACCTCGAC
>JALYLU010000199.1:0-4831 GCA_030774075.1 Actinomycetota bacterium
TGTCCGAGCAGCGCGGCGATGGCTTCGAGGCGCATCCCACGATTGATCGCTTGGGTCGCGAGCGTGTGTCGGAGCTGGTGGGGATGCACGGGACCGAGCCCGGCGCGCTTCGCTGTGGTCGCGACGATGCGATGCACGGTGCGCCGATCGATCGGTGCGTGGTGATCGGCGAGCAATCGTTTCTGCGCCCGGATGTATTCGACGTTCGTCGCGGTCCATTCGGCCAGAAGCTCGACGAGGTCAGGGTGGAGTGGGATGAGACGGTCGTTGCGGAGCTTGCCGACCGGGACCCGGAGCCAGTAGCCGTCACCGATCAAGGTGACAGCGTCGGCGGCGAGTTCGCACAGTTCGCTCGCCCGCAGTGCGGTGCGGGCGAGCATCTCGATGACGAGCCGGTAACGCGGGAGCCGATGCGCGCGTGCCGCGGCCATGAGTGTGGCCATGTCGCGGTCGTTGAGGAACTTCGGTAACGGATCGGTGCGGGGTGGGATGTCACCGTGGAAGATCGGGTTCCGGGCGGGCGCGTCGGGCCAGTCCCATTCGATGAGCCGCTCGAAGAAGATACGGATCATCCGCAACCGTTGCCGTTGCGTGTTCTTCGCCATCACCGCACCCTTGGCGCCGGGTTGCGCGGCGAGCCACACCTTGTAGTCCTCGATGTTCGTGCGGCTGATCTCACCGACGACGGCAACGTCGGTGGTGTCGACGACCCAGCGGGTGAACTGACGCAACGTGTTCTCGGCCGCGTCGACACTGCGCGGTGCCAAGAACGTGGAGCATTGGGTCAGGTAGCGGCGCACGGTTGCGGCCAACTGCGGTGCCCGCGCTGATAACACCGACCATTCCCGATCCGACGCGTTGTCCCAACGCTCGGTGGTGGGTTCGATGGCGCTCATCGGGCGAGTTCCTGGATCGCGATGAGCTCGGCGGCGTGGCCCGCTTCGATCAGATCCGCTGCCCGTCGATACTCCCGCGCCAGCCAATCGTTCGTGAGGTGTAAGTAGACCCGGGTCGATTCGATCGATCGGTGCCCGGCTTGGGCTTGGACCGCCTCGAGCGCCATCCCCGCTTCGCGCAGCCGGGTCAAGCACGTGTGTCGTAACTGGTGACACGTCCCGTGTGTCAGTCCCGCGCGTTTGCGGGCGCCGGCGATGATCTCATCGACCCCTTCGGCTGAGAGTGGTTGCCCGCGGCGGGGGCCCTTCAACACGACAAACGCCCGGCCCGTCGCCAGTCCTGACGGTCGTTCGTCGCGGAGGTAGTCGCCGAGCGCAACGAAGAACGGGTTCGCGACCGGCACGACGCGCTGGTAGCCGCCCTTGCCTTCCGCGATGAACAACGACCGATCCCCAACCCGCACATCCGACAGCCGTAAGCCGAGGACCTCGCAACGACGCAGCCCACCCAACAACATCGCCAGCACCATCGCCCGATCCCGCTCCGTGCGTAGCGCCGACAACAATACGCGCACTTCCGCCGGGGTGAGGATCTTGGGGAGGGTGTGCGGCACCCGGACCAACGGCACCGAGCGCGACCGGCCGCCCCGACGGCGGGTCAACAGCCCGCGCGGGACCGGGTTCACGTGCATCCGCGTGTCACCGCGGGCGACGACATACGCGTAGAACCCCGACACCGACGACAACCGCCGGGCGATCGTGCGCGCCGACAGCCCGGACTCGCGATCTCTCAGCCGGATCACGGTCCGGTCGCCGCGCTGATGCGCCAGGAACTCGAACACATCCGCCGCAACGACCTCGACCGGGTCCTTGTCGATGACCGTGAAGAACGTCTTCAGATCGAACGCGACCGCCAACAGGGTGTTCGGCCGCGAACGACCCGCGACGAACTCCAGATACCGGTCGACCAACGGATCGCCCAGCACGAAACGGGCATCACCCGAGGCCGTCGCCGAACGGATCAAGCACGGAGAAAAAGTCATCCGCGCACCCTCCCAGCACCCCGAAACCATGTCGCGGATGTCCGAAAGATCACCCGTATATCAAGCGATCGGGGACGGCCGCGGCCCGTTGTTCTGGGACGCGTGTTCGGGGACACTTGGTCCCGGTTCGGGGAGCACTGTGTACCTCGAGCTGCGCGCGGCTTACGGTTGACGCGTCGAGGAGCGGCGCGTCGATCATCGGAGGGCGTCGAGGGGTTGTTCACTGACAGAAGAGACGAGGAGGAACGCCGGGATGAGTGACTATCTCAACTATTCGGGACGGGACGACGTGTTGAGTGGTGGCGCTCGCATGATCCCGGTGAGTACACCTGCGGGCACCTTTCGGGTATGGACGAAACGGATCGGCAATAACCCCGATCTGAAGTTGCTGTTGCTCCACGGCGGCCCCGGTTGTACCCACGAGTATCTCGAGGCGTGCGATAGCTATCTCCCGGCTGCAGGGATCGAGTACTACTACTACGACCAGCTCGGCTCGGGCCGCAGCGATCAGCCTGATGAGCCATCGCTGTGGGAGCTCGACCGCTTCGTCGACGAGGTTGAACAGGTCCGTCACGCGCTCGGTCTCGACCGCGACAACTTCGTGCTCTTCGGGCAGTCGTGGGGCGGGATTCTCGCGATGGAGTACGCGCTGCGCTACCAGGAGCGCCTGCGCGGACTTGTCATCTCGAACATGATGTCCAGCGCCCCGGCCTACAGCGCATACGCCGAGCAGGTATTGATGCCGGAGATGGACCAGGCCGCGCTCGCCGAGATCCTGTCGCTCGAGGAGAGTGGCGATACCGAAGACCCGCGCTACATGGAGCTCCTGAACGAACAGCACTATGTCCACCACATCCTGCGCATGCCGGTCGAGGACTGGCCGGATCCGGTGCAACGCGCCTTCGCCCATATCAACCCGTCGATCTACGTGTCGATGCAAGGCCCGAGCGAGCTTGGGATCAGCAAAGAGGCCAAACTCGCTGACTGGGAATGCACCGACCAGCTGGCCTCGATCGAGGTGCCGACCCTCGTGATCGGCGCTCGCTACGACTCGATGGACCCGTCGCACATGGAGATGATGGCCGGGCAACTACCCAAGGGCCGCTACCTTCACTGCCCAGACGGCAGTCACCTCGCAATGTATGACGACCAACAGCGGTACTTCGCTGGCCTCGTCGAGTTCCTGCACGAACTCGCCGACTGATCGAGCCGCGATCACTGAGCCTGGGGTGTGACACCCACCCGGCGTTTGGTGATACCCCGGGGCTTTCGTTCGGGGACGCGCAAAGTGGGACGCTATGGCGGGGCGCGACGTGGGCGCCGAGTACCGGGCTGGCCGTAACGTTCGGGTCGTGTCGGAGCCGCCGTCGGGGACCGTGACGTTTCTGTTCACGGATGTTGAGGGTTCGACGCGGCTTTGGGAGGAACGGCCCGAGGAGATGCGCGCTGCGTTGGCCGTGCATGATGAGCTGCTGGTTGGGGCGATTGAGGCACAGGGCGGTCACGCGGTGAAGAGCACCGGTGACGGCGTGTTCGCGGTGTTTGGCAACGCGCATGATGGTGTGGGCGCGGCGGTCGCTGCGCAACTTGCGCTGGTGGAGGCGGACTGGCCCGAGGGTGTCGAGTTGCGAGTTCGGATGGGCCTGCATGTCGGGCCGGCGACCGTGCAGGACGGTGATTATTTCGGTCCGGATGTGAATCGCGCCGCGCGGTTGATGTCGGTTGCGCACGGCGGTCAGATCGTGTGCTCGGGTGCGGTTGGTGAGTTAGTGCGTGACCGGGTCACGCTGCTCGATTTGGGGGAGCATCGGCTGCGTGATCTGCAGTCGGCGGTGCATGTGTTGCAGATCGATGCGCCGGGGTTGGGTTCGGCGTTCCCGCCGTTGCGGTCGCTGGACGCGCTGCCAGGCAATTTGCCGCGTCAGGTGACGTCGTTCGTCGGCCGAGAGGCCGAGATCGGCTCGCTGGCTGATTTGGTGCGTGATTCGTCGTTGGTGACCCTGACCGGTGTGGGCGGGGTCGGCAAGACCCGCCTGGCGCTGCAAGTTGCGGCGGAAGTCATGACCGACTTTCCGGATGGCGCGTGGCTGTGTGAGTTCGCGCCGGTCGCCGATCCGGGTGCGGTGTGGGATACGTTGGGGGCGAGTTTGCGGGTGCAGGCGTTCCCGGGCCGCAGCATCGATGAGTGCGTTCTCGAATACCTGGCTGCGAAGCGGCTGTTGTTGGTGCTCGACAACTGTGAGCATCTCCTTGATGCGATCGCTCGCCAGGTCGACGCGATCAACCAGCGTTGCGAACGGGTGTCGGTGCTGGTTACCGGTAGGGAGGGACTCGCGCTTCGAGGTGAAAGGATTGTCGCGGTGCCGTCGTTGGGAGTGCCGGCCGTTGACACGGACATCGACGTGCTGCGAACCGCGGATGCGGTGCGCCTGTTTTCGGATCGTGCGAACGCGGCCAGGAGTGATTTCGTCCTCAGCGACCGCGACGCGGCCGCGGTCGGAGTGTTGTGCCGTCGCCTCGATGGGATCCCTCTGGCGATCGAACTGGCCGCGGCGCGGGTGCGGTCCTTGTCAGCGGGAGATCTCGTGGCGCGTCTCGATCAGCGCTTCAAGCTCCTGACGGGCGGGAGTCGCGCCGCGCTCGAACGTCATCAGACGTTGCGCAGCACGATCGACTGGTCCTACGACCTACTGGCATCGACCGAACGGCACGCGCTGGATCGCCTGTCGGTCTTCGCGGGGAGTTGTGACCTGGCGGCCGCCGAAGCGGTCCTTGCTGGCGATGACCTCGATGTGCTGGATGTCGTGGATGTGTTGGGGCATCTCGTCGACAAGTCGCTCGTCGTCGCCGACAACGATACGGACGGTCGGGTGCGGTACCGGTTGCTCGAAA
>JALYLU010000199.1:4841-8398 GCA_030774075.1 Actinomycetota bacterium
AAAGTATCCGCCAGTACGCCCGAGAACGACTCGAGGCGAGCGGGGACACTGTCGCGGTTCGACGCCGCCACGCCGATCACTACGTCGCCGTCGCCGAGACGGCCGGCCCGCACTTGCGAAGCCGAGACCAGATCGAGTGGGCTCAAGTGGTGCTGTGCGACACGGACAACTTCCGTGCCGTGCTCGACTGGGCCGTGGAGGCGCCCTCGCCCGAGCATGCGCTGCGCTTGGTGGCGCCGTTGAGTGTGCATGGCATGGCGATCGGTGAGGCCGCGGCGGACTGGGCCGAGACCGCAAGCGCGATCCCGGGAGGCGAGGATCACCCGTTGTTTGCCGTGGTCGCCTCCTGGGCTGCGTTTGGCGCCACCATGGCCGGCGATCTCGAGCAGGCCGACGCACGCGTCGCCGACGCGGAACGAGCCCAAGGAAGGCTTGAGCTGCACCTTCCGTCGGTGGCGCGGAGCCGGGAGGTCCTCGCGTTCTTTCACGGCGATCTCGAGCAGGCCCGATATCACGCTGAGGAATGGGTCGCGCTCGCGCAAGCGTCCGGGGAGGCCTATGAGCTCGCGTTTGCGCAGATCGCGCTCGCCGGGACACTCATGCCCGACCTCGACGCCGCGATCGCCACCCTGTACGAAGCACTGCGCGTCGCCCGCGACGCGGGGATCCTGTGCGCGCTGTCGATCGGTCTCCCGTTCCTCGCCGGGATCCTCCCAATCGAACAGTCAGCGCGCGCGCTCGCCCTGCTCGACGAGGCCATCGAAGTCGGCACGAAGATCGGCGACCGCATGGGCGTCTCCCAGGCAGCGCTCAGCAAAGGAGGAATCGGGGCGCAACGCGGTGAGTGGCGAACAGTCCTGCAGACGGCAGTCGACGCAGCCGTCCAGAAACTCCAACTCGGTGATCTCAGGTCGGTGGGCGCCTCGTTCGAGTTGGCGGTCATTGCGTTCTGCGCGCTCGGGCACCTCGAGCCTGCGGCCATGCTCACCGGCTGCATCGACGCGTCGTTCGCCGCGTTGACCGAGCGACTCGCGCCGCACTGGTGGCGCGACCTCTTCGCGACAGCCCACACCGCCCTCCTCGACACCTTCGGCGAACAACAAGTTGCGACCCTTGCCGCCCAAGGTGCCGCGCTCGAAGTCACCGACGCCGTCGCATACCTCCGCGCTCAAGCGGAACCCGTACTTGAGGCCGACTAAACGACAAACGCCGCAGACCCGCTCCTCGGACGCGCGACACCATCGCTACGCCCAGCGTCGGCGTACGGGTATCCCCACACAAGCTGGCCAGGCGACCCCGAGATCACGCGACAGAAACGCGGGTTGGCCACGCTCGCGAACGCCCCAGAGCCGGCGTTAGGAGACAACCCAGACGCGAAATTCGGGGACGCGCAAAGTTGTTCTGGGGCACGGTCGTTGGGAGCTATCGGGCACGGAGCGTCGGTTTGGCCGTAGCGTTTCGTTGTTCAGCGTCCAGGGAGCGCGCTATGGCAGGACTTCGAGACGGCAGTGCGGCCGAAGCCGGTATGTCGGCACGACAGTTGGATTGCGTGCGTGACCTCGCTGGCGGGTGGGTGAAGGACGGAATCCATCCCGCGCTGGTCGTGCTCGTTGCCCGTCGGGGGGTGATCGCGTTGCACGAGGCGTTCGGCCGCTTGGGACCCGAGCCGGAAGCTGCAACGCTGCCGCTTGACGCGCTGTTCCCGCTCGCGTCGCTCGGCAAGCCGGTCGCGGCGACGGCTCTCATGATGCTCGTGGAGGAAGGGCGCGTCGGACTCACCCGCGCGGTGCGCGAGTACATCCCGGAGTTCGCCGGCGGCGACAAGGACGGCGTGTGCGTCCATCACTTGTTGACTCACACGTCGGGCATCGAAGGACCGCTCGTGGCCACCGACGAGCTCGTGACGGCGCTCACCGCTCCGGCCGAAGGCCCGGCGGGGGATCCTTCGTTGCATCCGGTGGTCGACCGCCTGTTGGGGATGGCCTACGAGCGGTCGCTACGCAATACGCCGGGCGCTGAGATGTTCTACGACAACCTCAACTACGAGTTGCTCGGCGAGATCGTCCACCGCGTCAGCGGCCAGCCGTACCCCACGTTCGTGCAGGACCGCATCCTCGGGCCGCTCGGAATGACCGACAGCTATTGGCCGATCCCCGACGACCAGGTCGCGCGCCTCGTTCGGGTGCACGCGGAGGGCCTGATGGCATTCGCGTGGGAAGTGCCATGCGCCGACATCCCCGCCGCGAGTCTCGGCGGGTGCTCAACGGTGCGCGACATGGCGGTGTTCGGTCAGGCATTCCTCGACCGCGGCCAGGGCGCGTCCGCGCGGCTGCTCGCCCCATCCACCGTCGACGCGATGGTCACCAACCAGATACCCGGCGTGCCCGGCGTGCTCGCCATCCTGGAGCGACACGACGAAGGATCGTGGGGTTACGGCTGGGGCGTCGCCTCTCACGAGCGATGGAACGGCTACCCGACCCACCCACCCGGCACCTTCTCCCACGCCGGAGCCACCGGCACGTATCTATGGTGCGACCCCGCCAACGAACTGGTCGGCGTGTTCTTCGCGCCCATGGCCACTGTCGGCGGGGACGGCATGCCGAGATGGCAAGCCGACCTCTTCGCCAACGCCGTGACCGCCGCAATCGACACCTGATCGAAAACCTGTCCGCACACGGCGTCTCGGCATCGCGATCGCGAACGCCTCGGTGTCGGCGATATGGGATAGGTCGGCGGCGATGTTCGGGGACGCGTCTTCTGGGACTGTCGGTTGGTCGACGAGATCTGCTGAGACACGCGGCGCAATGGTGCACTTCGAACCTGACTCTCGCCGCCGGTCCATGGGGACTACACGGCCGCGAAATCGGCCCGGCACGCGCGATCGATCGGCCACGAGGTGACGCGCGAGCGACGCGCGCGGCGGAGCACGATGCCGACGAAGACCATCGTGATGGACGGAGGATTCCCATGTTCGTATCAGTCATTCATCGAATCCATGACCCGAAAGGCTTCCAGGAAGCCGAGGCCAAGGCACTCGAGGCCGGACTTCCTACCAGTGTCGCATTGCCAGTCCACGCGGCAACCCGCGATCACCGACTTGGCATCTGCATCTGGGAAGGCGAATCAGTAGCGGCGGTACGCGAGGTCGTTGAAGGCGCGGTCGGACCGTACGCCGATAACGAGTACTCCGAGATGGAAGTTGACGGCCTCACGCCGCAACTTCGGAACTAACCGCTGGTAGGCGTTCCCACCGGTTTCGATCGCGGTCGGTACAGCAGCGTTCGGCTCCCGGCCGCGATCGAGAGCGCCACAGTCCCGGCGTTCTCGGACACGCTCGTGCAGCACGATCCCGTGGCGAGATGGCGCCGCTCCGGGCAATCTGAGCGCTGCAGGCCTGGGGCGGGCGTCGGCGACCTGTGCCCGTGGCGCCCGGGGACGGCGACAGAACGCCGTCGGTCGCGCGCGCGGTCTGCGGTCTGGTTCGTACCACGACGGTGTTGAGTAGGTGCGATCGGGGCGCCGATGAGAACTGGCGCCGGCAGTCGTCTGAGTACGGT
>JALYLU010000200.1 GCA_030774075.1 Actinomycetota bacterium
CGGAGATTGAGGCGCAGGTATTCCTGCAACGAGGCCTCGGTGTCCATCGCCATCGCGAGCACGCCCGGATGGATCTCCCGCGGGGTGAACCCGACCGGCGAGTGCTCGAACTGCGCGGGAATGTCGCCCTTGGCGTCGACCTCGACAAGAAGCACGCGCTTGCCGATGCTCGACGCGAGGAGCGCGGTGGCCGCGGCCATCGTGCTCTTGCCGACCCCGCCCTTGCCGGTGAAGAGAAGAAGCCTTCGGTCGAGCAGCTCGGGCGCGGGCCCGTTCACGATGGCGTGCGCGCTAGCTCGCGCCGAAGCCGACCTTGCGGCCACCCGCGTCGGCCGCGACTTCGACGTAGGCGATCTTGTCGACCGGCACGCCGATGCGTCGCCCCTTCGTGTCGGTGAGCCACAACAACGAGTCGCCCTTCGACATCGCGCCCTCGATGGCGGCGGTCACGCCGTCGACCGAGTCGTCGGTCTCGACGGTGAGCTCGCGAGCCGTGTACACCACGCCGATGCGTACTTCCATGCGTTGGACCCTAGCCGTCAGACGATCTTGAGCTGGGTTCGGTAGATGCGCTTCGGCGCGAGCTCGACGTCGAGACGCTCGGCGATCGCGCCGAACACCCGCGAGGCGGGGTCGTCGGGATGGGTGACCACGATCGGCTCGCCGCAGTCGGCTCCCGCACGCAGCTCGGGCACGAGGGGAACCTGCCCGAGCAGCGGCACCTCGAGCTGATCGGCGAGCTCCTTGCCGCCACCCTCACCGAACAAGCGGTACTCGCTGCCGTGATCGCAGAGGAACCACGACATGTTCTCGATGACTCCGACCACCTGGAGGTTGACCTTGCGCGCCATGTACGCGGCGCGTTGAGCGACCTTCTGCGCCGCCGGCTGAGGCGTGGTGACGACGATGACCTCGGCGCGCGGCAGGAACTGCGCCATCGACAACGCGATGTCGCCCGTGCCCGGCGGCATGTCGACGATGAGGTAGTCGGGTTCACCCCAGTGGACGTCGGTGAGGAACTGCTCGAGAGCCTTGTGCAGCATCGGACCCCGCCATACGACGGGTTGGTCTTCGCGCGCGAAGAACCCCATCGAGATCAGCGTCACCCCGTTCGCGTCGGGGGGGACGATGACGTCGTCGATCACCGTCGGCGGACGGTCGATGCCGAGCATGCGAGGCATCGAGAATCCCCAGACGTCGGCGTCGATGGCGGCGACCTTGCGGCCCCGCTGGGCCAGCGCGACCGCGAGGTTCGTCGTGACCGACGATTTGCCGACCCCGCCCTTGCCCGAGGAGATCGCGAGCACGCGGGTGTTGGAATCGGTGAACGGGTTGGTCCGGTGCTCCTGACCGTCGTGGGCTTGGCCGCCCTGGAGTTGCTGCGAGACGGCCGCACGCTCCTGGTCGGTCATCACGCCGAGCTCGACGTCGACGTGCGAGACCCCCTCGAGCGGCATCACCGCGTCGGTGACCAACCGGATGATCTCCGCCCGCATCGGGCAGCCGGCAACGGTCAACGCGACGGTGACCTTGACGTTCCCGTCGTCGATCTGGATCCCGCGCACCATGTTCAGCTCGACGATCGAGCGATGGATCTCGGGGTCCTCGACCGGGCGCAGGGCTTCGAGCACCTGGGCCTCGCCGAGGGCCCCGGTGTGCGCCTCGCTGGGCATGGCTGGGCCTCCCGGGAATTTCCACTACGGACGTAGGTACAATACCCAGCGTGGCAAACGAAGAGCTCACCGCGGACGAGTTCGGCGCCGCGGTTGCCGCGGTCACGAGCGCCTTCGGCGACCCGACCCGCCGTGACATCTACCTCTTCGTCCGGTCGTCCGCCGACGGGGCGAAGGCCGCCGAGGTGGCCGAGCACTTCGCGCTGCACCCCAACGTCGCCCGTCACCATCTCGAGAAGCTGGCGGCCGGCAGCTACCTCGACGTCGAGCTCGAGCGACACGTGTCCGCCGGGCGACCCTCGAAGCGTTACCGAGCGTCGGCGAGTGACACCCAGCTCTCGTTTCCGCCCAAGCGCGACGATCTGCTCGCGACGCTGCTCGCCCGCGCGCTCGAACGGCTGCCGATCGAGGACGCCCGCGCGCTCGCCGACGAAGTCGGCTACGACTACGGCCGCTCGATCGCGGCGCGCATGGAACCTACCGAAGGACACCGTTCGGTGAAGGCGGCGGTTGCGTCGGTGGCCGACGCGCTCACGGCCCATGGATTCGCTGCCCACGCCGAGGCGCGCGGCAACCTGCTGACGCTCGTTTCCGAGCACTGCCCGTTCGGGGAGGCGGCGCAGCGATGGCCGCACGTGCTGTGCGCGGTCGACACCGGTATGGTCCGCGGCATGCTCGAGGGGCTCTACGGCGAGACGCAACCTCGGCTCACCGAGAGTCGTCCCGACGGCGACCAGCACTGCGTCACTCGCGTCTGAGCGACGTCGTCGTGGCGGTAGCGCGCGCGTATCTCGATCACGCATCTACCTCGCCACTGCGCGATGCGGCGCACGCCGCGATGCGGCCGTACCTCGAATCTTCGTTCGGCGATCCGGGGCGTTTGCACGCGGAGGGTCGCGCGACCCGGATCGCACTCGAGACCGCGCGCGAGCAGGTGGCAACCTTCTTCGGGGCTCGGGCCCGCGAGGTCGTGTTCACGTCGTCGGGCACGGAGGCCGTCAACACGGCCGTTGCGGGCGCGCTGGCGCGCGCCGGGGCTCGTACCGGCTCCGGGGGCGGGCATGTGGTCACAACGGCGGTCGAGCATTCCTGCGTTCGGGACGCGGTTGCACGGGGAACGACCGACGTCACCATGGTGGGCGTCGATCGGTTCGGACGGTTCGACGCGCGCGCCGTCGTCGAGGCGGTGCGCGACGACACCACACTCGTCAGCGTGCAACTCGCGAACCACGAAGTCGGGACGGGACAGCCCGTGGCAGAGGTGTGCAGCGCGTTACGCGAACGCCGCGCGCTCGTGCACGTCGACGCGTGCGCGGCCGCGGGCCATATCGGCGTCGATTTCGCCGCGCTGGGCGCCGACCTCTGCTCGGTGACGGCGCACAAGCTCGGTGGCCCGCTGGGAGCCGGGGCGCTCCTCGTCCGGCGCGGACTGCGTGTTCCGCCCTTGCTCGTCGGTGGCGCGCAGGAGCGGGCACGCCGAGGCGGCATCGAGAACGTGCCCGCGTGGGTAGGTTTCGGCGCCGCGTGCGCAGTCGTCGATCTCGCCGCGGAGGCTGCCTCGCAACGCGCGCTCGTCGAGCGGGCGAGCGCGGTCGTCGATCGTGTCGCCGGCGTCGAGCGTTTCGGCGACGGATCGCTGCCGAACCTGTTGTGCGTCGGCGTGCGCGGCGTCGAAGCGGAGCCGATTCTGCTCGCTCTCGATCAGCACGGCGTGGCGGTGCATTCGGGCTCGGCCTGCTCGTCGGAGACGCTCGAGCCGTCGCCGGTCCTGGAAGCGATGGGCGTCGACGCCGATCGATCCCTGCGAATATCCGTAGGCTGGTCGTCGACAACCGCGGATGTCGAACGATTTGTCGACGTCTTCCCGGGAATCGTCGAACGTCTGAGGGGGTTGCGGACCGCATGACTGCGAGTGTTCGCCGGCTGAACCACGCGGTTCTCTATGTGCGCGATGCGCGCCGGGGCGCGGCGTTCTACGAAGAGGCGCTCGGATTCGAGGTGCTCGCCGACTATGGCGAGGGCGCAGCTGTCTTCATGCGCGCGACGGGGACCGACAATCACCACGACCTCGGCCTCTTCTCGCTCGGGCCGCAAGCCCCGCTACCCGAGCCCGGCCGGGTGGGCCTGTACCACCTCGCATGGCAGGTAGACACGATTCGGGATTTGGCCGAGATACGCGATCGCCTCATCCGGATGAACGCGCTCGTCGGCGAGAGCGACCACGGCGTCACCAAGTCGCTTTACGCCAAGGACCCCGACGGCAATGAGTTCGAGGTGATGTGGATGGTCCCCCGAGAACAATGGGGCGACATGGAGCACGCCGCGATCACGAAGCGCCTCGACCTACCCGCGGAGCTCGCGCAGCACGGTTAGCGCGCGGTCAGTTCGGGTCGCGCCAGCGGGCATTGGCTTCCTCGAAGAGCCGGCTCGTGCGAGCGAAGTCGCGCGGCCGTTCCTCGTAGGTCTCGAAGTCCCACTCGGAACGCCCGACGGAAAAGAAATCGCCTCCGTAGACGTGCACGGCCACCGCGAACTCGCGTCGGGAGTTGGCGACGGAATGAATGACGTCGTGGCCGAGGACGAGGACGTCACCGGCCGGCAGCTCCTTCCCGCCCGCCGGCTCGAGGCCGCCGGAAACGCGGCGGTAGAAGGCGTTGTCTTCCTGGCCGCCGTACATGCCGATGACCGCCCACATCCCGTGCTCGTGGGGATTCAGCGCCATGCCCGGCGTCCAGGCCACCCGCAGGATCGTGAGGTCGACGGCGTTGTGGAGCGCAGTGATGCCGCCGAGCTCGACGGGTCCGAGCGCCTGCTCGAGTGCGGTCGGGTCGGCGACGAGCTCGTCGAGGACGTCGCGAACGGCGAGCGCGGGCGTGTGCTCTTCCAGTGCACCTCGGCACCGGGCAACGATGTCCTCGACGGCGAGCGCCACGGGCCCAGGATACGACCGCGCCCGGCGGGTCGCTATGCGCGTAGACGAGCGAGCCCGCGTTCGACGTCGTCGACGTGATGCAACGAGTCGTGCAAGGCGTGTTCGAGAAGGCGGCGTACGTTGCTTCGGTCTCCGCCAATGGTCAGACCACGCGACCAGCGATCGTGCCCGGCATCATCGGCGAGTTGAGCGAGGCGCGTCGCCTGTTTGTCCAGAGTGTCGAGGACGAGATCGGGATCGGCGTCGCTGTAGCTCGCGACGACCGACTCGGCCAGATCGTCGCCGATCGGCGGGTAGGACGGCTCGTCGAGCGTCAGCGCTTGCTCCACCCCGAACACATGCAACGCCGTGATGTCTCTGCTGTGCGCCGCATATTCGATCGCCGACCACACCGCGGGTTCGGGTCGCTGATGGAGTTCGGGGCCGGCCTCGGAGAGCACGGAACGCCAACTGTGCCCGAGAGATCGCAACGCGTCGAGCAACGACGCGTTGTCGTAACCGGCACCGTTGAAGCCACACGCGTCGCAACGCTCATGGTCCATTGCACGCAAGAGTACGGCGCCTAATTGGTCAGGATCTCAACAACCTGCCGGGTGGACGTCAGATCTTCGAGGACGGCGTCGGCGTCGTGTGAGAGAAGTTCGGACATCGGGATCTGGCCCGTGGCGACCAGGAGGCACCGCACACCGGCGGCACGAGCACACGCGAAATCTCCCGGCGTGTCACCTATCACCCATACCTCATCGGGGCGGTAATACTCACCACGCAGTCGTTCGACGCGTTCGAGCGCGATCGGAACGAGTGCGTTGCGATCAGCGTGATCGGAGCCGTACGCGCCCACCTCAACATCGAAGTAGGCAGTGAGATCGAACGCTGCCAGCTTGACGGCTGCGTTCCCGACGAGGTTGCCGGTGACGAGCGTCTGGCGGACGCCCGAGATTGTGGCCAACGAAGTGACGGCGTCGATGACGCCTCCGATCACGTGACCTCGGCGCCGTAAATCCTCTTCGGCAAGAGCTAACAGACGTTCCGCTTCGGCCATCGCCGCAGGCAACAGGTGCAGGATCTCATCTTCTGCGATCTGGGCCGCCCGAAAGATCTCCGCCAAGATCTCCGGATCTGTCTTGCCGTGCATCAGGACTGACCCGCCGGTAATCGACCTGCCGGAGACGGTGGCCGCAGCCCGATTGATCGCGTCCGAGCCGACACCGCCCCCGCGCACCAACGTTCCGTCGATGTCCCACAGCAGGAGCCGTTGCACGGGCGTCAGCTTTCGATCACGGCGGCGAGACGAGCGAACTGGGGTGTCGCCAGCTTTTCGAGCTTGGCCTCGCGCGAGAACAGGTCGCGCAGGAACGATCGAGTCGTCGGGAATCCTGCGAACACGTCTTCGACGAAGAAATAGAGGTACAGGGCCGCGCCGAGTACGAGACCGATGGCGATGAGCGGCGAGAACATCAGCGTCAGAAGGTAGGCGAGGGCGTACGGAAGCACCCGATCTCCTCGGCCGAGCGCAATCGTGCCGCCGGCCATCACCACGGCGGGCGCGACGATGCTCGATGCGGTGAGCGTCGCGAGATCGCGCCGCACCACGAGAACGATGCCCAGGACGATGAGCGCCAGTGCGACGATGACCCGCCCGACCCAGCGAAGGACAGGGTTGCTGCGTCGTCCTGGCACGAGACTCGTCATCACCGTGGCCCAACTGACCGCGCCCCACATCAGCCATCGCCGCAACCGAGGGACGCCCAACTCCATCATCACGAGAAGGAACACCTCGTCGGCATCGGACCGATCGGTGAGCGGCAGCAGCGAGGGTGCGGCGGACGAGGTCGATGGAGCATTGCGAAAGTTCTGACACAGAAAGTCGTGTAGTACGGCAGCCTTCGTGTACTTGCCGTATCGGGGAAACAGCCAAGTGAGGCTTCTCGGCACCGAAGCCAGGTCGGTCGAGAACGGAAGCTCAGGCGACGCGGTCACCTCGAGTTGACGCGCCACGCCCCGGAACGTCCCGGACCACGTCAATTTCTCGGTCACGAGCCAGCCATAGGGGTCGCCGGGTCCGGCCTCGCGCAGCGCGATCGACTGAGGCGCGAACACCAGTCAGCTCCGGCGACGGGAGGCGAGGAGGTTGAGAGCGGATCCGGCCTGGAACCATTCGATGTGCTCGTCGGAAAGGGTGTGGCTCGCGGCGATCCCATCGGTGGTGCCGTCGGCATGCCGCAACACGACCTGCACCGAGCTGCCCGGCACCAGCGCCGACAGCCCGGCGAGATCGACGAGGTCGTCCGCCCGAATCTTGTCGTAGTCGGCGGGATCGGCAAAGGTGAGCGGCAGCAAACCCTGCTTCTTCAGGTTGGCTTCGGCGATGCGAGCGAACGACCGAGCCAGCACCGCGCGCCCTCCCATGTAACGCGGCTCCATCGCCGCGTGCTCACGGGACGAGCCCTCGCCGTAGTTCTCGTCACCGACCACGATCCATTCGATGCTCGCACCCTTGTACTCGAGGGCCAGCTCGGGCAGCGGCTTGACCGACCCGTCGCGCGCGTCGACCCCGAGGCCCGGTCCCGCGTCGGCGAACGCGTTGACCGCGCCGACGAACAGGTTCTGCGAGATGTTCGTGAGATGGCCGCGATAGGTCAGCCACTTCCCCGCGGGAGAGACGTGGTCGGTCGTGCACTTGCCCTCGGCCTTGAGGAGAACCCGCAACCCTTGGATGTCGCGTCCGTCCCATGCCGGAAAGGGTTCGAGCAGCTCGAGACGATCCGACCCGGGCGCCACTGCGATAGTCACGCGCTCGGGATCGTCTGCCGGCGCCGAGAACCCGCCCGCGCCCCGATCGAAGCCGCGCGCCGGTAGATCGTCGGCGACCGGCGGGTCGAACTCCAGCAGGAAAGAACCGTCCAAGCGCCCGCGCAGCGCCATGCCGACGACCGTCTCCGGCGACCCGATGAACGCGAGCGTGTTCTTGTTTCCGTCGTTTCGTGCGGGGAAGTTGCGATTGAACGACGTGACGATCACGTTCGGTCCTTCCGGCACGTCGTCGCGTCGCCACTGCCCGATGCACGGTCCACACGCGTTGGCGAGGACCGTCGCGCCGATGGCCTCCAGGTCGGCGAGCAGACCGTCACGCTCGATCGTGGCGCGCACCTGCTCGGAGCCGGGCGTGATCATGAGGGGCGTCTTCACGCGCAGGCCACGCGCCGCGGCCTGGCGCGCCAGGTGCGCGGCGCGCCCGATGTCCTCGTACGACGAGTTCGTGCACGAACCGACAAGCGCGGCCGAGAGCTCCATCGGATAGCCCTCGCGAATGGCTGCCGCCGCGATCTCCGACACGGGACGAGCGAGGTCGGGCGTGTGCGGGCCGACCAGGTGCGGCTCCAAGGCGGACAGGTCGATCTCGATGATGCGATCGAAGAACCGCTCGGGATCGGCCTCGACCTCGGCGTCGTCGACGAGGTACTCGGCGTGGCGATCGGCGAGATCGGCGATCGCTTCGCGCCCTGTGGCTTTCAGGTACTTGGCCGTGTTGTGGTCGTATCCGAACAGCGAACAGGTGGCACCGATCTCGGCTCCCATGTTGCACACGGTGGCCTTGCCCGTCGCCGAGATCGACTGTGCGCCCGGCCCGAAGTACTGCACGATCGCGTCGGTGCCGCCCTTGACGGTGAGGATGCAGGCGACCTTCAAAATGATGTCCTTCGCCGCGGTCCAGCCCGACAGCGTCCCCG
>JALYLU010000201.1:0-1784 GCA_030774075.1 Actinomycetota bacterium
CGTCGACCTCACTCGCGTCGACGAGCACGACCACCACGATGGCGATCCATCACGTTGTGGACGCGCGCGGCAGCGGCGGTATCGACACCGTGAGCCGATGGATGTCGCTGGTGCTGGCGACGCTCGTCGCAATGCTGAGCACGTTCGGATACCTGCTGCGCCGCGCCCATCACCGAGCGCTGCCCAACATCAGCACAGAAAACGCAGCGGGATCCCTTTACGCCCACCGCGCAGAACTCGACCCTTGGGCCTGACGTGGGGTCTGTTCGGGAACAAACAGCGGGTCGACGCCGAGGAGGTCGAGAAGGGCGCGGACCACCGGCTTGCCGCCGTGCAAGCGGACCGGAAGGTCGCGTTCCCAAGCGCATCGGCGAACCTGCACCAACAGGCGAATGCCATAGGTGTCGAGGAACTGCACACCGTCGAGGTCAAGGACCACTTCACCGCGCGCCCGGTTGATCTGGTCCATCACCGCGGGAGCGATGGCATCGACGGTCTGCATGTCCAGCTCGGCAGGGAATCGCACCACGACGCTCGCGTCGACCGCCGACTCGCGCGGCACATCGGCGTGCTCGCTCATCCGGTGAGCGTTCAGGTGAGGTGATGGCGGCTCGGGCCTCACCTCGTCGTGGGCGAAGGCGATCGGCAACAGGGTGTTGTCTGATACGCGGCGGATCCGAAACCCATCCGCGCCCATGGCCGCGACTTCGAAGCCAGTTGCCCAGGTGCCGGTGAAGCGGGTCGCGATCTCGACCCGGTCGCCTACGTGTACGCCGTAAGCGACCTCGGCTTCGTGTTCGCTGATGTGCTGCAATGGTCTGTCCTTTCTCGTAGCGAGCACGATGCTGCACCCGGCCGACGAGGCGCAGCGCAGTGCGGGGACTCAGGAAAGGTGTGGCGAAAGCCCGCGGCGCGAACCTCGCCCACCCCTCGCTCGCAGCAACGCATTCGGGTCACCTCTCTTGCCGCCCGGCAAGCGAGTCCATCCCGCAACAACAACTAATCGGACGCTGCTGTCCCGAAACTTGAGCCCTCGGCTCGCCCGGGCAACCCTCGTCCCATGAGCGCCGGGCTTGTGCCGACCGCGGTCTGACGCGACCATTGTCCGGGACAAGGGGTATCAGGTTGTTTTCACGTCCGCGCGTCGCCGCTTCCGTGGTCATGGTCGTCGCGATGGTTGCCGGGCCTGCGGTACCTGCACGCGCACACTCCACGGGTCGGGCGCCGTACACCGTCTACTGGGACCAGAACGAGGAGGAAGACTTTTTGCGCGTCCCGTCGGGGCGGACGGGACAGCTGATCCCGCCGTGGGACCCGAACGGACAGATGTGCATCGTTCCCGATCACAGTGGCAGGTTCGTCGTCGGGTACAACCCGACGCTTGCGTCGCAGAACAACCCGGGGAGTCTGTTGCCCCTCAAAGAGCCTCCGATCGGCGAGGCGATGTACGACCGGCGCGGCCGGTTCATCAAGACGATCTTCGTTCCCGGTCCGTTCGCATTACCGGGCACGGCCATCGGCGGCGATATTCCACCCATTCCTACCGACGCCGGTGTGTTCAACGACAACGGATCGATGACCGGCTGCGCGTTCGACGACACCGGCAATCTGTTCGCAGTTGATATCGGCACCGCGCAAGGAGCGTTCCCTCCGCCCGACGACGGCCGGCTCATCGAGTGGTTCGGGCCCACCTACGACACCTTCTGCATCGTCGACGGACCGACCGCGGGTGGCATCGGGCCGCATCATGTCGACGGCACCGGCGGACTGCGCCAGCCCGGCGA
>JALYLU010000201.1:1794-8333 GCA_030774075.1 Actinomycetota bacterium
CGATCTCGCGATCGACCCCGACACCGGCGATCTCCTCGTGCCGGAAGCGGGCTCGCCCGCGGGCGGCATCGGCGGCAGCATCTTGCGTTTCGCGCGCGCGTCGCTCCCACACTCGGCGGCCGACTGCAGTCCCGACGGCCTCTATCCGCGTGATCGCATCCAGGTGTCGACGTTCGTGCGGGGTGACTTCAACTACCTGCCGTTCCCGATCGCGATCGCACGCGATCCGACGTGCCAGTGTTGGGCGATCAGTACGACAATCGGCGATCCGTCGGTCGTGTGGGTCGACGACGACGGCACGCGCATCGCCGGTCGCTCGCTTCCGGGCGTCGACATCGTGCATCTCGGACAGGACCCGAACGCCGCCAATCCGTTCGGTATCGCATTCGCGCCCGACGGCACTTTGTACCTCGTCGACATCCACATCGTGTGCTCGGCCCCCCTCGTCAACTGCGGACCTGCGTCGAAGGGCGGGCGCGTCCTGCGCGTCACCTTCCACAACGGCCAGCCGAATCCAACCGAGACGATCGCGTCGGGGCTCGACTTCCCGACGAGCGTGACCGTGTGCGTCCACCGGCAGCGGAACCCCTGTCCGGCTCCGCCGCCAGGCGACGGTTCCGGTTGACGGCATCCCCGTGAAGTTCTGGCCGTTGGCGTTCGTCGCGTGCCTCGGCATGGGTGGGTTGGTGACGGCGTCGCCCTCGATCGCGACGACGCGCGCACCTTCGGCAATCGGCGCGTGGGACTGGCCCACGTACGGCCATGACGCGCAACACACCTTTCACGGACGTACGACCTTGACGGCGCGCACGGCGTCGACGCTTGCACGCGCGTGGTTCTTCCCGACCGGGCTGGCCGTCACCGCGACACCGACTGTCGTCGCCGGAACCGTCTACGTCGGTTCGTGGGACGGCTACCTCTACGCGATTGCGTTCCACGCCGGGAAGTTACGCTGGAAGTACCGTCTCGCGGCGCAGCCGGCGGTGAGCCCGCAACCAGGCGGGCCGCCGGATCTCGGTTCTGACGGAGGCATCGTCACGTCGTCGGCGTGGTTCGAGCCCGGAAACGTCGCGCACCCCGACCTCGTGTTGTTCGGCGGCGGTTACACGCTGTACGCGCTCGACGCGACAACGGGAAACTTGTTCTGGAAACATGACTACACCGGGCGGCCGGATCTCCCAGCCGATCCCGTGCACGACGACGCGCGCATCTTCTCGTCACCCGTCGTCGTCGACGACAAAGCCGTCGTCGGCCTCTCGGTCGACGGCCGCCGCGGCCGCCGCGGCTACATCGTCGCGGCCGATGTACAGACCGGTGAGCCGGTGTGGACGCGCGAGACGGACGTCGATGCGTCGGGCACCGTGCTCAACGACGGCTGCGGCAGTGTGTGGTCGTCGGGAACTGTGCTCCCGGCGCTCGGCCTCGTGGTGTTCGACGTGGCCGACTGTCACGGTTCGAACTCCGGCCTGCTCACCGAGGGCGTGGTCGCCCTGCGCATCGTCGACGGCACGATCGCGTGGCTGTTCCAGCCGCCGCGCCGCAACGACGGCTGCGACATGGACTTCGGCGCCACTGCGAACGCCGGCGTAAGCGACCGGGGCGTCGCACGGTTCCTCGGGGTCGGCGGCAAGGACGGCACCTACTACTCGCTCGATCCGGCAACGGGTGCGGTGAGGTGGAACACGAATGTGGTGTTCGGCGGTTCGGCCGGGGGTTTCATCGCGACGAGTGCGTACGACGGCCGACGCGTGTACGGATCGACGGCGCTCGGCGACTTCGACGGGCCGTGTGCGCCCGGCGATCCGCGCGATACCCAGTTCCAGGACCCGACCGTGCACGTGTTCGCGGCGCGCACCGGGAAGGTGGTATTCCAGGACTCCGGCAGCGCGTCGTTCGGCCCGACGACCGTCGCGCGCGGCCTGACGTTCAATTGTCCCGCGTTGAAGGCGGTACTCAACGTCCGCACGACGACCACCGGTGCCAAGGTTGCACAGGTCGAACTCCCGGCGCTGTGTTGGTCGGGGGTCGCAACCGTCGGCGACGCGCTCGTCCTCGGAACCGGCGCGTCGTTCAGTAGCAGCGGCACCGGGGTGCTGGTATTGACTCCCGGGGGCGCACAACCATCCGTACCCGCCGGACGCGCCGAGAGCTGAACGGCTCTGTTGATGCGCGCGCGGGCGAGTTGCATTGTGAGTCCGTGATGAAGCGTTACGACGGTCAGGTCGCGGTGGTGATCGGTGTCGCGCGTCGCGCCGCGCTGCTCGAAACGCTTGCGCACGCCCTGCAACGGTCATCTCCAAACAGCAACACCGTCGTGTGCGACGTGGCCGACGCCGACCAGCTTCGTTCCGCGCTCAACGAGGTAGAGAGGCGTTACGGTCGCGTGGACGTCCTCGTGAACAACGCCGGCGTGTACGAGTCCACACCGATCACCGACCCCTCGCCTGACACATATGCACGCGTGATGGCGACGAACTTCTTCGCGCCGGTCGCGGCAACTCAAGCCGTCATGCCCGGCATGTTGGCGCGCGGCAGCGGCATCGTCGTCAACGTCTCCTCCGATTCTGCACGGGCCCCCGAGGCGCGAGAAGGTGCCTACGCCGCGAGCAAAGCTGCCTTGTCTGCCTTCAGCGAATGTGTCGCGGCTGAGGTTGGCGCGCGTGGCGTATACGTGCATGTGTTGTACCCGGCGTGGGTGCCGACCGCGATGGGGCTCGGGGACGACGCCGGCACCCGCCCGCCAAAACCGGTTCGCCGAACCGAAGCCCAAGTCTCCAACCTCATGCTCGAACGGATGGGCACCCCGCGCGTCGACATCAATGCCTCACGATTACCGCTGGCGGCAGTACTGGCCCGGACCATCATGCCGACGGTCTACGCGCGCGCGATGCGCAAATACGGCTCCCGGCCCTAATATGTGCACGGCGCGCGTTCTGCGCGGCCGTGTCAGCGGGCGGTGCTTCGTCTGGTGCCGGGCGGGCAACGGCGTCGGTGAGGCAAGGGAATGCGTGCAAAGGATTCTTCGGGCTCGGTCGCTGATTTTGGTGACTGCGGTCGTGGTCCTCGGTGGGTCACGGGATTCGACCGTGTTGCCGCGTTGGCGGTGCCGGCGGGCTGGTCGATACAGCCGAGCCCGAACCCTGGGGGTTCCGGAAATAGCAACTCGCTCAGCCGGGTCTCGTGTGTGAGCGGCCCACGGCACGCCGCAGCAAGAAGGTGTGTCGCGGTCGGCTACAGCAATAACAACCAATACGGCTACAGCATCCAGACTCTTGTCGAGCAGTGGGACGGGAAGAACTGGTCCGTCACCGCCAGCGCCAACCTGCCGGGCACGATAAATCTTCTGTCCGGAGTGTCGTGTACGAGCGCGGCGGCGTGTGTCGCCGTCGGCACGCACTACCAAAATATCTCGCAGACTCTGGTCGAGCGGTGGGATGGGACGAACTGGTCGGCTGTGCCCAGCCCGAGCCAGGTACCGCTTGGCAACTATCTCAACGGCGTCTCGTGCGTAAGCGCGTCCAGTTGCGTCGCCGTCGGCTCGTACTGCAATGGTTCGAGGGATCAGACGCTTGTGATCTCGGACACGTGACGCTGAGTCGCGTGGAATTGGAGCGTTCGCTCGCTTCCATCCTGACGCGGGTACCGGAAGCAGAGCTTCGTCTTGTAGGGACCGCCTCGTCGGTGGTGCGCGGAATCGAGCTACCGGCGAACGACCTCGACATCCTCTTCCACGATCGTTCCGGCGTCGATTTGTGGTTCGGCGTCTTGTCGGATCACCTCGACGTGGATACCGCACCCGCCTGGATTGCCGACGCGCAGCAGTACTTCGCCCGCCTGCACGACGGTGATGTCATGATCGAACTGAGCACAGTTGAGATCGAGAGTGACGCGGACACATTCGAGTGCTTCGGGGAGGGTCCGTGGCGGTACTTCGACCTCGTGCCCTGCGGCGACTGGACGGTACCTGCCGTGGCGACGGAGCTCCGCCTGATCACGGAGATCTCACGCGGCCGTAACGACCGCTCCGGTCCCATCGTCGACTACCTGCGAGTGGTCGGGTGCGACACTACGTTGATCCGACGCGGTCTCGCGCACGCCGGCGTTACCCCGGACGCAACCGCGCGAATCATCGCCGAGCTCTCACCACGCGACCGCCGATAGGCCGACGCCATCGCCCAACGCAATTGTCCGTCTTTACGAGTCGATCTCGGTCGCCTGCGACCAGATGA
Source organism: Actinomycetota bacterium (assembly GCA_030774075.1). Classification (GTDB taxonomy): domain Bacteria; phylum Actinomycetota; class Acidimicrobiia; order IMCC26256; family PALSA-610; genus PALSA-610. Next base: position 6,024 of record JALYLU010000201.1, read on the forward strand.
CGTGCCAGCGGCCATCCCGTCGCTCGTAGTAGTCCGTGTGCCAATATCGCCGGAGACCGGTTTCGTGACCGTCGAAGCGCATGTTGATAGTGGACGCGTAGCGCAGGCAGCCCGCGTCGCGGTGCACGCGCGCCTCGATTTGGTCGGGGTCCCACACGACGTAGTCGATCAATCCCGACAGCACGGCCTCTAGGTACTCGCGCTTCGAGTATGGGAAGCCTCGCGGCGTGATCAGCTGGAAATCGTCGGCGTGGAGCTCTCCGGCGGTGACAAGATCGGCGTCGACCAGCGCGCGCAGACGCCTCCGCTCCACCTCTACCAAGGCTCGCTCCTCAGGTGTCACGCCGCAAAGATTGCTCGTTCTGCGACGGGTTGTGCGAGGCCCGCGGGTGCCGCAACGGCCGCTATCTACCGGAGGGTTCTGACGTGGTGCCGGTCTCGGCTGTGCCGAGGCGAGTTACGAGCCAGGGATAGGCGTCACGCAAGGCGCGTCTCCACGCGTACCAGTTGTGTGCGCCGCCCGGAAGGACGTCCACGACGGTCTTCAGGTGAGCCGCGCGCGCGTTGGCCGCGAGCGAGGTGACTACTTGGATATCCCCGTGGTCGTCGCTTCCGACCACGAAGAACCCTTCGACTCCTGCAGATGCGTCTTTGGCGAACCAGCTCACCGGGTCGTGTGCGCGCCACTCTGCGGTCGAGCCGTTGTAGAGCGAGCGGATCGTCCGCTCGGTATTCCCCAGCGTGGGTGCGGCGTAGCCGGCGAAGTCAGCGAAGGTGGAGAACCGGCCGGGATGGCGCGCGACGAGCGTCAAGGCGCACGTGCCACCTTCCGACAACCCCACCACCGCCCACTGGCGCGGATGCGCGGCGACGCCGAAGTGTTCGATCATGAACCGGGGCACGTCGACAGTCAGGTATGTCTCGGCGTGCCCGCGTGGCCCGTCCACGCACTCGGTGTCACCGGTGCCGCTGCCGTTGGCATCGGGCAGCACCATGACCGGAGCCACGCCGTTGTGAGCGGCGGCCCACTGGTCTGCGAGCGTGAGCGCCCCACCCGCGCGGAACCAGTCGTCCGGACTTCCCGGCGTGCCCGTCAGGAGCATCAGTACCGGCAGGCGCGGATGAGGCACCGAGAAATACGCCGGGGGAACCCAAACCCAGCCTCTCCGATGGACGAACCGCGACTCGGGCGCCGGAATATCCAGATGGGCGACCAGACCACCCGACGGCAGAGAGGCATCGCCAACACCCGCGGGCTCGCGACTGCCCGACGGGATGAGCAACCGCGTCGGTGAGACCTGACCTGGCAACGGCGCATGCAACAGGTCGCCAATGGTCGGGATATGGCCGTAGTGCAGATTGATCTGCAGCGCGGCGAAGGTGGCCAACGCCGGAATCGCCAGGAGCGCCACGCAGCGTCGCGCCCATCCGACCTTCGGCCACTGCCACGCTGCGGCGCCCACAGCGAACAGCGGAAGCGCTCCCCACACGATGAACGAAGGCGGATAGGTGTTCCCGAATCGTGCGGGTATGTCGATCACATGCGCCACGGCAAACGCGGCGACACCCGCCATGCCCGCAATCGCGACCCAATGCCATGGTGGACGCCTCCACCACGCAACACCACACGCAAAGGTCGTGAACGCGACGACGTCGACCGTATAGGGCGCCAAACCACGCAACAGCGACACATGCGTGTACCACACCGTCGAGCTCACGCGGGGCGCCATACGCGGCTGCTCCACACAGCAAAACCGGCATCCGACTCGCCCAGAACCGTCTCCCCCAGAAGTGCCGTGATCCGGCTCGGTGCGCCGAAGATATCGTCGAAGCGCGCCGCGCACAGGTCACCCGCCCACGAGCTGAACACCACGAGAGCGGCCTCAGGACGCCACGGCGCCCGCTAACGCGCAACTCCGATCGTCACCAGCGCGACGCCAATCACGACGAGGATCAGGCCGAGGCGACGGAACACGGGAGCCTGACGCCTGACGACCTGCTGTCGCGACAGCGCGAGCCGGTCCGAACGCGTCGGCGGCTGGGCGCCCGGGTCGAGCTGATCCCACTGCCGTACGACCTCTTTCCCGATCCAACCCCAGAGGTAACTTCCGATGCCGGCACCTATGAGGATTAAACCGACGCGAATTCCCACCACCCATCCAGATTGCCCGCTCTGGAGCGGTTATGCGAAAACGGTCGCTGCTTTCGAGGTGTCGGCCCGGTCGCCGCGACCGCCTGCCAGTCGTGGCGCGGCGGCGTGTCGCGTATTGTCCGGCAATGCGCGTAGTGGTGTTGGGAGCAGGCTTTGGA
>JALYLU010000202.1 GCA_030774075.1 Actinomycetota bacterium
GGCAAGACCACCGTGGGGCTACAGCTCGCGGCCCGACTGGAGCGCACGTTCGTCGACAACGACGTCGTTCTCGAGAGTCGAACCGGCCACACGGCCCGTGAGATCGCGGCCGCCGATGGCGCCGATGCGCTGCATCTCCACGAGGCGGAGGCATTGGTCTTTGCCCTCTCGAGCATCGTGCCGGCAGTCGTCGCGGCCGCGGCCGCGGCTCCCATGGAGTCCTTCGCGGCCGCCGTGATGTCGTTGCACGATGTCGTGTACCTGCGGGCCACGCCCCCTGTGCTCGCGGCCCGGATCGCACGCGCTCCCGACGACGGTCACCGGCCGTTTGTCGCCGACGATGCGCGGGCCACGCTCGCGGCACAGTTCGCAGCACAGTTCGAGGCGCGCGACGAGCGCTACCGCGCCCTCGCAACGCTGGTCGTCGACGCGGACGTCGAGAGACCCGAAGCCGTCGTCGACGAGATCAGCTCGGCGCTTGCACGATGAGCGTGTCGAACGCCGCGCTGGTCGCGAAGCCGAGCCTCTCGTAGACGCGGATCGCGGCGTCGTTCTCCGCGAGCACGTGCAGGATCGGCGTCTCGCCGCGCTCCTCGATGCCGGCTGCGACCGCGCGGATCAGTCGCGTCGCGAGCCCGAGCTTTCGCGCCTCGGCGTCGGTGCACACCGCGCTCAGCTCGGTATAGCCCGGCGGGTGCACGCGTTCTCCCGCCATCGCGATGAGCCGGGCGCCCGACTCCGCGCGGCGGCCCAAGTAGGTGCCGAGGTCGACCGTGCGTTGCATGAACGGGCCTGGGCGCGTGCGCTCGACGAGTGAGAGCATCTCCGCGACATCGGGTGGCCCCAGGTTCACGAAGGAGTCGTCGGGTTCGCCGATCGCCTCCGTTGCCACCATTTGCAGCGAGTTCAGGCGCATCACGATCTCCCAATCGCGCGGCAACGCGACCGGCGCGGGTCGGAAGAGCACCGCCGCGGCGCCGGGCCCGACGAGCTGCGCCAGCGCGTTCCAGGCGTCGGGGCCGACCTCGTCGGGGAGTGCTGCGAAGGCGGCCACGTCGGTCTGATAGCGCAGCGCGAGGCTGCTGCCCTCCGAGAACTCGGCCTGCGGACCGGTCAACGCGTGCCAAACGGGGTTGTCGAGCGCCTCCATGTCCGCGATGGTGTCATGGTGACGATTGCCGAACCCGCGATTTTCGACCACCTCGCGCGCATCGACGTCGACGGTTACACGATCGTCGAGGGTGCGATCGAGCCCGAGCTGGTCACGACGCTGCGCGGTGCGATCCGGCGGTTGGAGCGCGAGCTGCACGTCGAGCCGCGGGGTACCTCGGCGGAGGGGCACGCGACCCGGCGCATGTACAACCTGCTGGCGAAAGACTCGGTGTTCCAGGCGATGCCCGTGCACGGCAGCGTGCTGCCGATCGTGGAGCGAGTCCTCGACCGCGGCTGCCTGCTCTCCGGTATGACCGCGATCGACATTGGTCCCGGCGAGCATGAGCAACCGATGCACGGCGACGACATCGTGATGTCGCGCCATCTGCAGCGTCCGCACGCGCCGATGATGGTCACCAGCATGTGGGCGCTCGACGACTTCACCGTCGCGAACGGCGGGACGCGCTTCGTTCCCGGCTCTCATCTCTTTGCCCGGACGCCCGACGAGCCCGGCGCGCTCGACGGCGTAGAGATCCGCGAGCTCGAGATGCCCGCCGGCTCCGTGATGATCTTCCACGGATCGCTGTGGCACGGCGGCGGCGCGAACACGACACCTGACGTCTGGCGCTGCGGTGTGAACGTGCAGTATTGCCCGGGCTTCGTGCGTCAGCAGCAGAACCCGTACCTCGGTATACCGCAAGACGTCGCGGCCGCCTTCTCCGACCGACTGCTCGAGTTGCTCGGATACCGCCTCTACAAAGGCATCATGGGTCACGTCGACGGCGCCAGCCCCGGTGAGGTCGCGTTCGGCGCGCGTTTGGCCGAGACCGCGTACCGCGACAGCGAGCTCCGCGGCACCCGACCGATGACCGGCGACCTCGAGCGCTGACCCTCATCGCCGCACCGCCGGACCGCCCACCGCCGAACTTCCGCACCGCCCGAACTTCCGAACCGCTGCTGTTCTACTCCTCGCGCTCCAGCACGAGCGGCCCGCAGGCGGAGCCTCCTCCCGGCGCGGGCCGATGCCGCACGGCGCGTTCCGGAACGATGTGCACGGTCGAGCCGTCGACGGACGCCCGGCCGGCGACGATCAGGGAATAGTCGTCCGGACGAGACGGCGGCCACAGCAACGACACGTTCGGCCTGGCCCGCGCGTTCGCACAGCTGCGATTGCCCGCATCGCACGTGATCGACCCCTCGTGTATGTGAGGAGCGATCGCCACGGCGTGCGCGCTCTCGTCGTCGGACACCGTGAGGAGGTACGCGAACGGCGCCTGCGCGCCGGCGACTTCGCGCAGTTCACCGAGCGCGACGCGGATGCTCATCGGGCCGACCTCCTGGAGAACTCGCGGGGCTGGTAGTAGCCGGGCTGGGTGTCACGCCGGCCGCGCTTCGTCGTGTAGCGCCATTGCGCGGAGATCCGGCCCCGCACGGCGTACCGCGTCTTCGGCACGCCGTGGAGCCAATCGGCTTGGAAGCGGCCACCGAACACCATCAGGTCGCCGCCGGCGGGGGAGAGATCACGGGCAGTCGACGAATCCCGGGTATTGCGTCGTTGCACGAGAAACGGCCGCTTCGCCCCGAAGGTCACGATCGCCACCACTGTGTCGTCGAGCCAGCGCATCTCGCGGTCACGGTGCATCGCGACGCTGTCGCGCGAGTCGCGGTAGTACGCGAAGCCGAAGCCCTCGAACCGAGCGCCGTACTTGGCCGCGATCGCCTTCTGCGCGTCGGCGAGCACAGGGTGGCCCGGATGGGCCATCGAACCGCCCGCGCCCAATCGCGGCTCGTCGATCCAACGTTCGTACCGCCACACGCGTCCCTGTCGCCACGCGAGCGTGGACACGAGGTGCTCGTAGACCTCGTCGGCGCCGCGCAGCCAGCCCCGCGCGAGATCGACCCATGAGGTGTCGTCGAGCTGCAGTCGCTCGAACGGCACGTCCCGGTCGATGGCGGGCGCGACGTCCATCACGTGCAGCGTACCGACGCGTGCATTGGGGGACGTCAGCGCGTCGCGGCGTAGCAGGCGTTGATCAGCTCGTAGCTCCGGATGTCGCCGGCCAAACCGATGTCCATCCGGTTCATGACGTACCCGAACGCGAGCTCGGCCTCCGGATCGGCCCAGCCGACCGATCCGCCCGCGCCGAAGTGGCCGAACGCGCGCGGCCCGCCGAGCTCGATGAGGCTCGAGCGCAGCATGAAGCCGAGGCCGAACTGGATGTCCATGTCGAGCAACACCGTGTTCGGCCCGGTCGTCAACTGCGTCGTCGCGCGCCGTAGCTGCTCGTCGTCGAGGATGCGGACGCCGTCGACGGTGCCGATGCACGCGGCGTACAGGCGCGCGAGGGAGCGCGCGTCGCCGATGCCGTTCGCGGCGGGAACCTCGGCCGCGTGCAACGCACGGGAATTCCAGATGTCCGGGCCGGAGAACGCGCCGCCGGGCGCGAACAGCGCCTTGCCGAGCAGCGTGTGCGGACCCATGATCTCGTCGACGAACGCGCGTACCTCGGGATCCTCGGCGATGAGCGGGTCGACCAAACCGCCGACCAGCGGCGCGACGCGCGGCTCTTCCGAATCCGGGAGCCCGATCCAGAAGTCGAGACCGAGGGGCGTCGCGATCTCGTCGTGGAAGTAGGTGCCGACGCTCTTGCCGGTGATGCGACGAATCACCTCACCGACCAGCCATCCGTAGGTGGTCGCGTGGTAGCCGTGGCGCGAGCCTGGCTCCCAATGAGGAACCTGCTGCGCCAACGCGTCGACGACCGGGTCCCACGAGAGCGCCTCCTCCAAGGTCATCTCGGCGTCGGTCCACGCGAGCCCGGCTTGATGCGACAACAAGAACGACACGGGGATCTTTTCCTTGCCACTTGCGGCGAACTCGGGCCAGTAGCGCGCGACCGGCGCGTCGACGTCGAGCCGGCCTTCCTGCGCAAGTTTGTTGGCGCAGACGGCGGTCGCTCCCTTGGTCGTCGAGAAGACGAGCGCGAGTGTGCGCTCGTCCCACGCGCGCCCCGTCACGACGTCGGCGGTTCCTCCCCATAGGTCGACCACCTTGTGCCCGCGGTAGTACGCGCTGAACGCGGCACCGATCTCGAGGCCTTTGGCGAAGTTCGCCTCGAACGCGGCTCTCACACCTTCGAAGCCGCTCGCAGTCGTCCCGTTGCTCTCGGTCATGCCGTTGCTCCCGGTCATGGAGGAGAGGTCTACCAAACTGGCTGCGGGGCCCGCGGGCGGGGCGCATCTCGATGACCGGGCTCCACCCCCGCCGCCCCTACACTGGAGGTCCCCCCGTACTGGAGTTCTCATGACCGCGCGCGACGACCTGCGCAATGTGGCGATCATTGCCCACGTCGACCACGGAAAGACGACGCTCGTCGACGCGCTCCTGTGGCAGTCGGGCGCCTTTCGCGCCAACCAGGACGTCAACGAGCGGGTCATGGACTCGAACGACCTGGAGCGCGAGAAGGGCATCACGATCCTCGCCAAGAACACGGCGGTGCGCTACGGCGACGTGACGCTCAACATCGTCGACACGCCCGGCCACGCCGACTTCGGCGGTGAGGTCGAGCGGGCGCTCGCGATGGTCGACGGGGTGCTCCTCCTGGTCGACGCCAGCGAAGGTCCGCTCCCGCAGACCCGCTTCGTGTTGCGCAAGACGCTCGAAGCGCGACTGCCGGTGATCCTCGTCGTCAACAAGGTCGACCGCCCCGATGCGCGCATCGCCGAGGTCGTCGACGAGGTATACGAGCTCTTCCTCGATCTCGGCGCCGACGAGCATCAGATCGAGTTCCCGATCGTCTACGCGAATGCACGCGCCGGCTGGGCGTCGCTCGCCCCCGATGTCGAGGGCAGTGACCTCAAGCCGCTGTGCGAGCTGATTCTCGAGCGTATTCCTGCGCCCGAGTACGACGAGGGCCACCCTTTCCAGGCGCTCGTCACCAACCTCGACGCGTCGCCCTACCTCGGTCGCCTCGCGCTGTGCCGCGTGCGCAACGGTCGCGTGCGCAAGGGCGAGCAGGTCGCGTGGTGTCGCATCGACGGAACGATCGAGCGCGTGAAGATCGTCGAGCTGTATCTCACCGACGCGCTCGATCGAGTTCCGGCCGACGACGCCGGACCGGGTGACATCATCGCGGTCGCCGGCATTCCCGAGATCACGATCGGCGAGACGCTCGCCGACGCCGACGATCCTCGGCCCTTGCCGCCGCTCATCGTCGACGAGCCGAGCCTCTCGATGACGGTCGGCATCAACACCTCGGTATTCGCCGGCCAGGACGGCAGGAAGCTCACGGCGCGCCAGGTCGAGAACCGGTTGCAGCAAGAGCTCGTCGGCAACGTGTCGCTCCGCGTGATGTCGACCGAGCGGCCCGACGCGTGGGAAGTGCAGGGTCGTGGTGAGCTCCAACTGGCGGTCCTCGTCGAGACGATGCGGCGCGAGGGGTTCGAGCTCACCGTCGGCAAGCCGCAGGTCGTGATTCGCGAGATCGACGGCAAGCGCCACGAGCCGGTCGAGCTGCTCACGGTCGACGTTCCCGAGGACTACCTCGGCGTCGTGACGCAACTCCTCGCCCTGCGCAAGGGCCGCATGGAGCAGATGGTCAACCACGGTACCGGCTGGGTGCGCATCGACTTTCGGGTTCCGGCGCGCGGCCTCATCGGCTTCCGTACCGAGTTCATGACGGAGACGCGCGGCACCGGAATGCTGCACCATGTGTTCGACGGTTGGGCTCCGTGGTTCGGCGAGCTGCGCACGCGTCCGACCGGCAGCTTGGTGTCCGACCGGCGAGGGATGACGACCGCCTACGCGCTCATGAACCTGCAAGAGCGCGGCGCAATGCTGATCGGCCCCGGGGTCGAGGTCTACGAGGGAATGATCGTCGGCGAGAACGCGCGCGCCGACGAGATGGACGTGAACCCGACGAAGGAAAAGCAACTCACGAACCATCGGGCGTCGGGCTCCGACGATCTCGTCCGGCTCGTGCCCGCCCGGGTGATGTCGTTGGAGCAGGCGCTCGAATTCATTACCGACGACGAGTGCGTCGAGGTGACACCGAAGAGCGTGCGGCTGCGCAAGGTGTTGTTGTCGGCGAACGATCGCGGCCGGCTGCGCAACTCCCTGAAGCCACCGCGCAGCTGACCTGGTCCATTTTTGGGTCGACTCCACGCTCCGCTCCCCTTCGGTCGCGGCGCTGTCGTCTCCCTAGCGAGCCGTCCGGTCGAGCAGCTTGCGGGCGGTGCCGCCGAGGAACAAGGCCCGCGCTTCGTCGTCGAGCGGGAGAGCTTTCGCCTCGGTGAGCGAACGGCGCATCGGGAACCACGGTTCGTCACTGCCCCACAGCACGCGCCCGCGATACGTCTTGGTGTTCATGAACGCGACGAGGTTCGGGTCGATGTACTTGGGCGCGTACGCCGTGCACGAGACGTAGAGATTCGACCACTTGCGCATGTAGTTCATGAGCAGCTCTTCGTACGGGTGACCCATGTGCGCGACGATCACCGTCAGATCGGGGAAATCGATCAGCACGTCCTCGAGGAGCTCCGGATGCTGCACGCGGGAGCGCACCCGCGGGCCCGGAATCCCGGCATTGATGCCGACCGGCAATCCGAGCTCCTCGCACACCTGATAGATCGGGTAGTGGCGCGCGTCGTTCGTCGGCACCTGCGAAGCGAGCGGCATCACTCTCACCATGCAGAACGCGGGATGCTGTGCGAGCTCCCGCACCCGCTTGACCTGGCGACCGGGTCGCGACGGATCGCCGACGCCACCCGCGACCATGAAGCGACCGGGATGGGCGTCGCAGATTTCGAGCAGCTTGTGCGTGTTGCGATCGAGCCCGCCTGTGAACACGCCGGTCGCGACGCCGAGCTCGTCCATGACCGCCAGCAGCGATTCGACCCCGACGGGACCCTGATTGCTGCCGAGGTAACCGGGGATGTTCTCGTAGCCCTCCTGGGTCACGAACTCCTGCGCGGATTGCTCGGTGACGAGGTTGACCCAGATGTCGAAGACGTCCATGGCTGGCCGACGCTAGCCAAGGTCGCGGATCGGCCGCACGGGCTACGTTGGCCACATGCGTGCAGCGCTGCTCGAGGCGTCGGAGAAACCACTCGCGATCGTCGACGACGTCGACATCGAAGCCCCCGGCGTCGGCGAGGTGCAGGTGCGCGTGTCGCACTGCGGCGTGTGCCATTCCGATCTCTCGCTCGCGAACGGTACGTTCCCGTTTGTCGCGCCCACTGTGTTGGGTCACGAGGCCGCCGGCGTCGTCGACTCCGTAGGCGCCGGGGTCACGTCGGTGGTTCCCGGTGACAAGGTGGTCCTCACGCCGGTGGCGGTGTGCAACGCCTGCTACTGGTGCGCGCGGGGTGAGTACGGATGCTGCGTCAACACGATGTCGATCAGCACGGGCACCTTCAACGACGGTCGGACTCCCTTGTCGCGCCACGGGCTACCCGTCCTGCGGGGCGTCGGCCTCGGCGGATTCGCGGAATTCGTGATCACCACCGAGACCGGCGCGATCAAGGTCGCGCCGGATACCCCCCTCGAGGTTGCGTGCGTGATCGGCTGCGCGGTGCAGACCGGTGTGGGTGCCGTACTCAACACTGCGCGCGTCCCCGAGGGTGCGACCGTTCTCGTCGCGGGAGCAGGCGGCATCGGCGTGTCGATCGTGCAGGGCGCGCGGGTGGCCGGCGCGACGAAGATCATCGTTTCTGATCCCGTCGACGCGCGCCGCGAGATGGCTACGCGCTTCGGCGCGACCGACGTCATCGATCCCATCGCCGACGACGTCATCGGTGTGGTGCAACAGATGACCGGCGGCATCGGTGTCGATTTTGCCTTCGACGCAGTGGGCGCGGGCCCGGTCATCGAGTCGTGCATCTGGGCGACGCGCAACGGTGGGACGACGGTAATGGTCGGTGCGGGCGGCATCGACCAGACGGTCTCGCTCGCGCCGCCCGTGCTCTTCACGCTGTCCGAGCGCAAGCTGATGGGCTGCCTGCTCGGAAGTTGCAACGGACGCCGTGACATTCCTCGCCTCCTCGACCTGTGGCGCGCCGGCCGGCTCGATCTCGACGGAATGATCACCGCGCGGCGTCCTCTCGCGGAGGTCAACGAAGCGTTCGCTGACATGACCGCGGGCCTCGGCCTGAGAACGGTCCTGACGGTCTAGGGA
>JALYLU010000203.1:0-572 GCA_030774075.1 Actinomycetota bacterium
GCCCAGCACGGCGGCGGTCCCGGCGGTGTTCCTGTTCCGGATCGGTACCTACTGGCTCCCGATCCTCCCCGGCTGGTTCGCGTTCAACCACCTCCGCCGAGAGGCCTTCGTCTAGCTATCTTCGCTCGCGGCGCGAGCACGCACGCGTCGTACGAGCACGGCCACGCCAACCGCGAGCGCGCCGAGCGCGCCGAGCGCGATCAGTAGCCAGTCCCGCCGCGCGCTCGACCCCTCTGAGATTGTCGGTCTCGCACTCGCGTTCGAATCGCGGACGGTTGTGGCTTGTTCGGCGAGGACCTCGACGGCAGCCATGTTCCACTCGTCGGAGGTCGGGGCGGTGTCGCCGAGTGTGACGCGGGTCGCGGTGGGGCCGGACGGGGTGTTCGTGCTCTGCACCCAGAACGTGTTGCCCTTCGCGTGATCGGTCCATTCGCTCTCGAGTTGCTGGTTGCGGCCGAGGGTGCGAGCCAGGGCGTGATCCACGTCGCTGCCGACCCCGAAGACCAACGAGTTGGGCGCCGTAGTCCGGAGCTCGACGGACGGCGTACCGCTCGTTCCTGCGCTCGTCGCCG
>JALYLU010000203.1:582-8323 GCA_030774075.1 Actinomycetota bacterium
ATCGCGATGACCGTGATCGACGCGCGGCGGCCCGCGATCGCCGGATTCGCAGTGAAGCGCGCACCGGCGAGCACCGACGCGGCCGTCGCCTGCCAGATCTCGGCATCGCCGCCTGTCCGATTGGCCCGCGCGACGAGGTGCCACGTCAAGTCGCCGCCGGTCACGGTGAACGCCTGCGCACCACCGCGCGGTCCGTCGCCTGCGACGAACGCCAGGAGCAGCTCGTCGGGCACTCCTGTGTGCAGCGGGCGAGTCGTGATGCGGCCCGTACCGTGCGCGGAGGCCGTCGCGTCCATGATGAAGCACGCCATTTCGGGGGCGGGGTTCTCGACGTCGACCGTGACGGGCGCCGCGTGCGCGGTCGCGCCGGAGGCGCTGAGAACCGTCGCGCCGAGCTGGTGCCGGCCGTTGCGCACGCGCCGCGTATCCCACGCGTATCCGTACGGCGCCGACAGCGAGGGGCCGAGCGGCCGGCCGTCGACTGTCAGTTGCAGCTTCGTCACACCGACGTCGTCGCGTGCGTCAGCCGCGACCGCCGCGACTCCCGAGACCATCTGGCCGTCATTGGGATTCATCATTGCGACCGCGGGCGCGGTAGCGGGTGACCCGACGGTTGGCACGACCTCGACGGCCGCGAGGTTCCACTGGTCGGTCGTGGGCGCGGTGTCGTTGAGCGTGACCTGCTGACCCAACGCCGTCGACGCAGTTGCCATCGCCTGCACCCAGTAGGTGTCGCCGGTGCGCGTGTCGACGTACTGCGACAGCAGCAGCTGTCCGGAGCCGACGGTGCGGCCGATCGCGTGGTCGAAGTCGTTCCCGACCGCGAACGCGGCGGAACCCGTCGCGGTCGACGTGAGCGCGATGAACGGCGCGCCGCTCGGTCCGCTCGTCGCGTTCGACGCGCCGACGCCGTTCGCACCCGTGATGCCCAACACGGTGAGTTGCTCGTCGAAGCCCGCGATCGCCGGCGTCGACGTGACTACGACGCCGGTCAGCGCCGACGGCGCTTTCGCGACCCAGATCTCGGCGTCGCCCGCTTGCTGATTGCTGCGCCGAATCCGCGTCCACGAGACGCTGCCGCCCGACACGGTGACCGTCTGGCCCTGGCCGTCGGAACCCACGAACGCGACCAGCACCTCGCCCGCGGACGCCGCGAACGGCGCAGTGTGCACGATGCCGGTACCGGCCACCGCGGTGTTGGTCACGATCGTCATCGTGCCGATGCGGCGAAGAACAGTCACGCTGACCGGGATCGCGGTGCGGTAGAACCCGCGGGTGTCGCGCGCCTGCGCGCTCAGCCAGTGCGTGCCCGGGCGCGTGGCCCCGACCGTCCACGAAATCGTGTACGGCGCCGTCGTGTCGGGTTGGCCGAGCGGTCGGCCGTCGAGCAGGAACTGCACCGACGTGATCGGGCTTGGTCCCGTCGCGTTCGCCGAGACCGTGACCGTGCCCGACGTTTTCGAGCCGTTCGCCGGTGCCGTCATCGTCACTGTCGGCGGCGTCGCAACCGGGCTGGTCTGGCTCAGCACGCTCACGGTGCTCCCAGTGATGAGCACCTTGGTGTCGGTGACATTGTCGGACACGTTGGCGTCGCGCAGGTAGTGGTACGGGTCGGCGATCGCGCGCAGCCAATACGCACCGTCGGGCACCGACGAGATGTTGATGTTCTCGCCATTGTCGGTGGAGTCGTACTTGTCGCCCCATCCAACGTCGAGGCCGAGCGTCCCATTCGGCGACCCGCAGTTCGACGGCGGGTACGCAGTCTCGTTCGGGGTGTTCGGCACACCGCCCACGTACTTGTCGGGCGTCATGCAGAAGTCGACTTTCGGCGACGGGCGCACGAGCGCACCGACGCCGCCGACGGCGGTAGCTGCGTACAGCCCGAACTGCGACATGGGAAAGCGGTAGTCGCTCGGAGGCACGAAGACGGGTTGCTTCACGATCGGGACGGTCGTCACGAACGTCCAGCCGCCGTTGCCGTCCGACGCGTACAACGCTTGCGTCATGCGCGCGATGCCCGTGGCCGCGTCGTAGGACGGACGCATCTCGAGCGGCCCCGCGCCCGAGTTCCATGTCACGTGCGAGAACTCGAGATACTTCGTTCCCGCGACCGTTGCGATCGAGATCTCCGACACCGGCACCTGGACACGTATATCCGGATACGCGATCGTCACCGCGCCCAAGCGCGTTGTGCCGGCCGGCACGACCAGCACGAGAAGCATGAGAGCAGCACCCAGCGCCAACCCGCGCAGCCCCCTCCGCGCCGATGCTCGCAACGGTAACCCCCCACAGCCAGCGGCCCACGGTCCGCCCGAAACCGTATCTCTCGCAGCGTGGTTGACGCACACGATCCGCAACCAAACCCGGTGCAAGTGCAATCCGATCGAGTGCATGGACGATGAGCCGTCGTCCCCCCATCAGGGTGCACCTTCTCCCTTCAGTGGAAGTCGCGGGAGCGCAGATTTTCCGCCAGGCTGATCGGCAGGCGGGTAATGCGCCCGGCGACGAGGTTGATCACCCCTTGGTGCTTCTCCAACACCCCGCGCACCCGGAGCGCGGGTGCACCGCGCGCGACGATGCGGAACCGTTTCCACACACCCTTCGCGCAGATCACGTTGACCAGACCGGTCTCGTCCTCGAGGTTCAAGAACACCGTGCCCTTGGCGGTCGCCGGTTGCTGGCGGTGCGTGACCACCCCCGCGACCTCGACCACCGTTCGGTCGGGCAGCTCGCGTAACTGCGCGCTCGTGACGACCCCCTGACGCGTCAGCTCCTCCCGTACGAACTCGGTCGGATGCTTGCCGACGCTCAAACCCATCGCCCACAGGTCGGCGTACACGGTTTCCATCTCGGTCATGCCGGGCAGCGGGGGCGCGTCGGTGCCGGTGACGACACCGGGCAACGTCTCGACGACCGTCCCGTCGCGGCGCGCGTTGGGCCGGGCGGTGCCGAGCGCGCCGGCGGCCCACAACGCGGCACGGCGCGACTGGCCGAAGCAGCCCTCGAACGCACCGGCGGTCGCGAGCGCCTCGACCTGGTCGACCGTTGCACCGGTACGCCGCACGAAATCCTCGAGGTCGGTAAAGGTGCGCACCACGCGTTCGTCGTCGATGCGGTCGAGGAGCGCGTCGTGCAAACCGCGCACGCTCCGCAGACCGAGCCGTATCGCGAGGTGCGACGGTTCGGCGTGGAAGCCACGAAGCGGTCGGCCGATCGGCTCGTCGTCGAGCGAACGAGGTTCGAGCGTCGCGTCACGGCACGACGCGTTGAGATCGGGGCCGAGCACCTGCACGCCGTGACGGCGCGCGTCGCGCACGATCGAGTGCGGCGAGTAGAACCCCATCGGTTGGGCGTTCAACAGCGCGGCCGCGAACTCCGCCGGGTAGTGGTACTTGATCCACGAGCTCGAGTAAACGAGGTAGGCGAAGCTCACCGAATGACTTTCGGGAAAACCGAAGCTCGAGAACGCCTCCAGCTTCGTGTAGATCTGCTACGACGTGTCGACGGTGATATCGCGTTCGGCCATTCCCGCCAGAAGGCGCGCGCGCATCCGCTCCATACGCGCCTGGCTGCGCTTCGAGCCCATCGCCTGACGCAACTGGTCGGCTTCGGCGGCGCTGAACCCCGCGCAGTCGACCGCGAGCTGCATGAGCTGCTCTTGGAACAACGGCACGCCGAGCGTCTTCTGGAGCGACGGCTTCGTCAACGGATGGATGTACGTGACCTCTTCCTCGCCGTTGCGGCGCCGCAGGTACGGATGTACGGAACCGCCTTGGATCGGGCCGGGACGGATGAGCGCGACCTCGACCACGAGGTCGTAGAAATTCCGCGGTCGTAGCCGCGGAAGCGTCGCCATCTGGGCCCGGCTCTCCACCTGGAACACGCCGATGGTGTCGGCCGCGCACAAGAGGTCGTACACCTCCGGTTCCTGCGGGATCGTGGCGAGGTCGATATCGACGCCCTGCGCGCGCACGAGATCGACGGCGAGGTGCAGCATCGTCAGCATGCCGAGGCCGAGCAGGTCGTACTTCACGAGCCCCGCCGCCGCGCAGTCGTCCTTGTCCCATTGGAGCACCGAACGGCCTTCCATGCGCGCCCATTCGACCGGGCAGAACTCGACGAGCGGGCGGTCGGCCATCACCATGCCGCCCGAATGGATGCCGAGGTGTCGCGGAAAGTCGATCACCGCGCTCGCGAGCTCGAGCGCGAGCGGCGGGATCGCGGGCGGTCGCGTCGTTGCCGCCGGTCCGTCGAGGGGGACGCCGTCGCGCGTCCTGTCCCGCATCGAACGTTCCATTCGTCGCTCGTTGCGCGGCGTGACCTGCCGGTGGTCTGGGAGCGCTTGATCGGTCAACTCACCGAAGGCCTCGGGGCCGGCGGCCCAGCGGTCGACCCACTTGCCGAGCGCGTCGGCTTGCCCCGGCGCGACGCCCGCGGCCTTCGCCATCTCCCGCAACGCGGAGCGCGGGCGGTACGTGATCACGTTGGCCACCTGTGCAGCTCGATCGCGCCCGTAGCGTTCGTAGACGTACTGGATCACCTCCTCGCGCCGCTGGTGCTCGATGTCGAGGTCGATGTCGGGCGGCCCGTCGCGTTCGGGGGACAGGAAGCGCTCGAACAGCAGACCGAGCGCGACCGCGTCGGCTTTGGTGACCCCGAGCGCATAACAGCCCGCACTGTTCGCCGCGCTCCCCCGTCCTTGGCAGTAGATGTCGGAGCGGCGACAGAACTCGACGATGTCGTGCAGCAACAAGAAGTAACCGGGGAAGCCGAGCTGCTCGATGACTCCCAGCTCGTAGGAGATCTGGCGCATAGCCTGGGTGTGTTGCGGGTGACTCGCGGGATAGAAGACGGCCGCGCCCCTCCGGACGATCTCCCGCAACCACGACATCTCGTCGAATCCGTCCGGCACGGGAGCATCGGGCAACCGGGGCGCGGCGAGCTTCAGGTCGAACGCGCACTCGAGCGCGATCTCGAGTGTTCTTTCGACCGCGCCGGGCCAGCGTGCGAACCGGCGTTGCTGCTCGGCCGCGCTGCGCAGGTGCGCGAACGGCGCGGCCGGCAACCAGCCGTCGATCTCGTCGAGCGACCGGCGGGCGCGTACCGCGGCGAGGGCCTGGGCGAGCGGACGGCGGGCGGGGGTGGCGTAGTGCACGTTGTTCGTCGCGACGACCTCGACCCCAACGCGCATCGCGACCAGTGCGAGCGCGTCGTTGCGGTGACGGTCGAGCGGATCGCCGTGATCCCATAGCTCGACGAGCACGCGATCGCGTCCGAACCCGTCGACCAGCTCGCGCAACGCGCGCTCGGCCGCGGCGGGGCCGTCCCGGACGAGCGCGGCCGGCACCGTGCCCTTGCGACAACCGGTGAGCACGAACCAGTGGTCGTTGTCCGGGCTCGGGCCGTGGCCGTGCACCGATGTCCGGGCCGCGTCGACCAGCTGCGCCGGCGACGTACGGGGCGCCCCCTTCTCCCCCGCGAGCTGCGCCTCGCTGATCGCTTTGGCGAGCCGTGCGTATCCCGCCGGACCCTGTGCGAGCACGATCAGATGCTCGCCGGCCGGATCCGCCATCCCGTTGGGCGGCCGAATGGGTGTGTTGCGCGCGCCGAGCGTCAGCTCCGCGCCGAACACTGTCGGCAGCGCGAGCGGCCGGGCCGCCTCCGCGAAGCGCACGACACCGTAGAAGCCGTCGTGATCGGTGATCGCGAGCGCGGCCAGATCGAGGCGCGCCGCTTCTTCGGCCAGCTCCTCGGGATGGCTGGCACCGTCGAGGAACGAGAAGTTCGAATGGCAGTGCAACTCCGCGTACACGGCCCAAGCTCCGGATTCGTTCGGGGTCAGTCGTAGATCGCTTCGACGCCCGCTCGTCCACCTTCGACGACCACGATGCACGCGACGTCGTCACGATGGCTCCCTCGGGCTCCGCTGCGCTGCGCTTCGTCCGCACCGACGACCAGTTGCCAACGCGCACATCGACGATGCGCGCGTACGTCCCACCAGCGCACGTCGTGCGCCCACGGGCCCGCCCACGCGCGTATCGCCCCGCCACCGGCCGGAAGGGCTCGACAACGGACGTGCGCCGGGGGACACAGCTGCTCGCCTCGCCCGTTCACCGCTATTGCGTCGCCGTTCGCGTCGACGAGCTCGGCCGGAAGCGGTGGATCGAACACGCGCGCGGGAAACGGTGGCGGGAGTGCGCCCGGCCAGGCTGCGACCTCGGGACCGATCGAGAGCGGGAGCTCGGGTTCGCGCGGTTCGCCCCACGGAACCCATCGCACCTGTTCGGCCGGTGTCCGGCCGCCCTGCACGACGGCGGTCGTCACCGCGTCGTAGCCGAGCATGCCCTGGACGCGCGCGAGCGCGCGATCGGCCCTTTCGTGCGTGACCTGATCACCGCCCCAGAACCCGAGCTGGCGACCGTCGGCCGGTACCACCTCGTCGGGAATCAGCGTGAGACCGGTGATACCGGCGGTCGTCTCGCCGGTGGTGATCAAAGCGTCGAGCTGCCAGCGCACCCGCTCGGCGAGCACGCCGGGTGTGAGTGCGTCGCCGTACTCCGAACGGGCGTGCCGCCAACAACGCGTGAGCCGTTCGCCGTGCTCGGTCTCGGCAACGACTCGCACGCGCGTGCACGCGAGACCGCGTTCTGCGCATCGTGCGAGCAGCCGGTCGGCGAGCTCCTTCGCCGCGAACGCGGCGATGTCGACCCGTTCCGCGGGCGGATCGAGCTCGGTGCGCTCGACGAGATCGGGTGGCGGGGCAACGAACACGGACGGCCCGGGATCGACGCCCTGGGAAAGTGCGTGGATCCGACGGCCAACGCGTCCGAAGCGGGCGAGCACCGCGTCGGGCGCCAATGCGGCGACGTCGCCGAGCGTGGGTAGTCCGAGGCGGACGAGCAAACTCGCAAGCTCGTCGTCGTCGAGCACGGACACCGGCCACGGCGCAACGTATTCGGCCGATCCGCCCGCAGGTACAACGACCGATCGCCGGGCCGCGAGGCGGGCGACGAACACGCCGTCGGCGATCCCGATGCGCACGTCGGCGCCATCAGGGCCGAGCGCGGTCGCGACACCGGCCCGGATCTGCGATGCGAGCGCGTCGTCGCCACCGAAGTAGCGCGACGGACCCCGCGTCGGGAACTCGCACCGTCCGGGGCGATCGAGCACGACGCGCGGCGTGAAGACCTCCACCGCGCGGGCCACCACTTCGAACATGCGCGCCTCGTTCGCTTCGTCGGCATCGACGCACACCGCTCCCGGACAACGCGCTTCCGCCTCGCGCCGGCGCATACCACGCGTCACGCCGGTGGCGCGCGCTTCGGCCGAAGCCGCGCGCACGATGTCGCGACTCCCGACGCGTTCACGCACGATGAGCGGCCGGTTCCGTAGGTCGGCGTCGTCCGCGCGGCGACGGGCCGCGATCACCGGCCAGTCCGGACACCACACACACCCGGTGCGACTCACAGGACTACTGGTCGCTCGCGCTTCGCCTCCCCTCCGGTCGGCTCCGCTGTCGCTCATCCCGCTTGGGCGTGCGCGCGCACCCCCTTTCCCTCGACGCGCACGTCGAGCTCGCTGTCGGCGAGCAAGCCTCCTCCGGTCGCGAGCCCCGACCAATCCCGCCCCTGGGCGTGGAGGCGGAGGGTTGCTTCGACCGGCCACGGTCCGAGCGTGACGAGCACTGTGGCGCGCTCGCGCGCGCGGGCCGCGAGCCGGCGGGCGTCGCCGGGCCGCAAGC
>JALYLU010000204.1 GCA_030774075.1 Actinomycetota bacterium
GTGCGGGTCGACGCGAGCGACGAGCTGACGCCCGAGGCGCCGTATGAGCTCGTCGCGCGCATGCGCGCGTCGTTCAACGTGCTCGGGCCGCTACTCGCGCGGTGCGGCCACGCGCGGGTCGCACTCCCGGGCGGCGACAACATCGGCAGTCGCAAGGTCGACATGCACCTGCGCGGTCTCGCGGCGATGGGCGCGCAGGTCGAGGTCGCGCACGGCTATGTCGTCGCGCGCGCCGAGCTGTTGCACGGGGCGCGCACCGTCCTCGAGTTTCCGAGCGTCGGCGCCACCGAGAACCTGATGTGCGCGGCCGTTCTCGCCAAGGGCACGACGGTGATCGAGAACGCGGCGCGAGAGCCCGAGGTGACCGCGCTTGCCACGTTCCTCAATCGAATGGGAGCGCACCTGTTGGGTGCGGGATCGTCGACGATCGAGATCGAAGGCGTCGAAGCGCTGCGGGCGGTCGACAGCGAGATAATGGCCGACCGGGTCGAGGCCGGAACCTTGCTCATGGCGTGCGGCATCGCCGGCGGCGAGATCGAGCTCGACGGTGTGCGGCCCGAACACGTCGAGATCGTCTCGATGAAGCTGTGCGAGATGGGCATGCGCATCTCACCCACGAACGACGGACTCTGGGCGCTCGCCCCGCGGCGATTGCGCGCGGTCGACGTCGCCACGTTGCCCCATCCCGGATTCGCGACCGACTTCATGCCCCTCGCCGTTGCGGTGATGACCGTTGCCGAGGGCAGCGCGATCGTCACCGAGAACGTCTATGACGGCCGCTTCCAATTCGTCGACGAGCTGGCGCGCATGCGCGCCGACGTGCGGACCGAGGGCCGGCACGCCATCGTGCGCGGCGTGGAGCGGCTGTCGGGTGCGCCGGTACGGGCCTCCGACGTCCGGGCCGGCGCGGCGCTCGTACTCGCCGGGCTGGTGGCCGACGGAGAGACGATCGTGCACGACGGCGAGCACATCGAGCGCGGGTATTCCGACCTCGCCGGTCGCCTGCGGTCTCTGGGCGCCGACGTCGAGCGCCTCGACGACTGACCGGCGACGAACGGCCCGGGTCGAGGGCTACAGGCCGGGGTCGAGAGCTTCGGGGAACACGCGCCATACTGGAACCGTTGTGCTGAGCGAGTCCGACGGTTTGGAGATCTGATGGCGCTTGACGTCGCCGATATGGAAGAGGGTGTCCTCGAGGCGATCGAGGCGATCCGCCCCGCGCTGCAGAGCGACGGTGGCGACATCGAGTTCAACGGGATCGACGAGGACGCCGTCGTGCACGTCTCGCTGGTGGGCGCGTGCGGGACCTGCCCGGTCTCGATGATGACGCTCAAGGCGGGCGTCGAGCGCATCATCATGGACCGCGTTCCGGGCATCACCGAGGTCGTTGCCGACGAGTAGCGTCGGCGCTCCATGGGAGACGCCACGGTCGCGCTCGTCGGGCGCGCACTCGAGGGTGACCGGCGTTCCATCGCCAAGGTCATCTCATTGGTCGAACGGGGAGGCGTTGGCGCCCGCGTCGCGATCCAGATGCTGCACCCGCGCACCGGCAACGCGTGGTCGATCGGCATCACGGGCGCGCCGGGCTCTGGGAAGTCGACCCTGACGGACCAACTCGTGGGGCGGTTGCGCGCCGGCGGCACCGAGGTCGGCGTGCTCGCGGTCGATCCGTCGAGCCCGTTCAGTGGCGGCGCGATCCTCGGCGACCGGGTGCGGATGCAGAGTCACACCTCCGATCCCGGGGTCTTCATCCGGTCGATGGCCACGCACGGGCATCTCGGCGGCCTTTCGCTCGCAACGCCGCAGGCAGTGCGGGTGCTCGACGCGGTCGGTAAAGCCTGGATCGTGATCGAGACCGTCGGCGTCGGGCAGGTCGAGGTCGAGATCGCCGGACACGCCGACACCACTGTGGTCGTGGTGAATCCGGGTTGGGGTGATTCCGTGCAGACCGCGAAAGCGGGGCTGTTGGAGATTGCCGACGTGTTCGTCGTGAACAAGGCCGACCGGCCCGGCGTGGCCGAGACTCAGAGTGATCTCGCGGGAATGCTCGAGTTGTCGAGCCGGCGCACTTGGCGACCGCCCATCGTGCGCACCGTCGCGACCACGGGGGAGGGTGTCGACGAGCTGTTCGAGGCGATCGTCGCGCACCGGGCGCACCTGGAGGCGACGGGAGATGCGGACGCGCGGCGCCGGGCACGCCTGCGCGAGGAACTACGCGGGTTGGTGGCAGCCGAGATGCTGGACCGCGCGTCGAAGTTGTGCAGCGGGCCGCGCTTCGAGACGATCGTCGACGAGGTCGCTTGGCGCGTCCGCGATCCCTACGCCGCGGCGGAGGAGTTGCTGCAGGCGTGAGCAGGCACCCGTTGCGCGCGCTGCTCGACGCCGCCGCCGCCGGGAGGTTCCCACCGGCCGACGGGCTGATCGAGGTCGTGCCGTCGCCCGGTGGTCGGGTCGACGCGATCGTCGGTCTGACCGGTCACTTCATGCTCGCCGCCGACATCGACCCCGAGGAGTTCGCGGCACGGGTCCCGCCCGGCGACTTCTCGCTCCCGATGTCGCCCGCCATTCTGAGCTGGCTGGGCCAGCGCCTCGGGTCAACGCCAACGACCTTCGACGTGCTGCTGTACCGCGTCGGTGACGGCGCGGGCGCGCCTGCTTGGATGCGCGAGGTCGACGGTCACGATCATCCGCGGGTCGCACGCGCGGCGCGGTACCGGCGGGGGATGCGCGTCTTCGTCGCCGACGACGAGGCCGCGGTGCTCGTGCTCGGGCGCGGCGTCTGTGATCGTTGGGACTTCGGTTTCGAGGTGATGCCGAGTGCACGAGGGCGCGGATTGGGCCGGAAGGTGGCGCGGGCCGCCGCCGGGCTGGTCCCCGCCGGCGAACCCTTATGGGCACAAGTCGCGCCGGGGAACGCGGCGTCGCTGCGGGCCGTCGGCGCGGCCGGATTCGTACCCGTCGGTTCGGAGGTCCTGTTCCCGCGGTCGCCCGGGTGACGCGGCTATAAGGTCCGGCGATGGCCGACGACCTCGTCCTCCTGGAGCCCCACGACGACGGGGTCGTAGTGGTGCGCCTGAACAACCCGCCGATGAACCCGCTGTCGCGCGCCTTGCTCGAACGGTTGCGCGACATCGGGCGCGCGGTCTGCGACGACGCCATGGTGAAGGCCGTTGTAGTGGCGGGTGGGGAGAAGGCGTTCGCGGCGGGAGCCGACATCTCCGAATTCTCGGGTCCGGACGCCGCGCGGGTGATCGCGGGCGCGTTCCGCGACGCGTTCGACGCCGTCGTCGCGATCCCGCGTCCCGTGATCGCGGCGATCCGGGGTTACGCGCTGGGCGGCGGGTTGGAGCTCGCGTGCGCGTGCGACTTTCGGGTCGCGGGGGAGACGGCGCGCCTGGGCCAACCGGAGATCCTGCTCGGCATCATCCCGGGCGCGGGCGGAACCCAGCGATTGACGCGTCTCGTCGGTCCCGCGCGGGCAAAGGAGATGATCTGGAGCGGCCGTCAGGTTCGCGCGGAGGAGGCGCACGAGATCGGTCTCGTGGACCGGGTGGTCACACCCGGCGAGGAGGAGCAGGCCGCGCTGCACTGGGCTTCGGAGCTCGCCAAGGGCGCGGTCGTCGCGATGGGGATCGCGAAGCGCGCGATCGACGATGGTCTCGACCGGCCGCTCGCCGACGGTCTCGACCTCGAGCGTGATGCATTCGTCGAGGTGTTCGGCACCGAGGACGCGCGCAACGGTGTGCAATCGTTCCTGGCCGACGGTCCCGGCAAGGCGAGGTTCTCGGGTCGCTGAAGTCGCGCCATCACTGGTCGACTCCGGCTACGCCTCCCCTACGGTCGGCTGCGCCTGCGTCTGTCAGGAGAGCGCTCGGAGCGTGGCGCTGACGGTCGCCCGGCGGTCTTCGCCCCACGGCAGCGCGAACACAATCGGGACATCGACGCCATGGTCGGCATACGCCTGCACCGCGTCGCGCACGTGCTGCTCGTCGCCCATGATCTGTATCGCGTCGACCCAGTCGTCGCTGATCGCCTGGAGCGCACCATCGCGATCGCGCGCGGCCCAGCGATTCTGGAAATGTCGGACCTCGTCGATGAATCCGGAGCGCTCGAACTGCGCGGCATACGCGGGAACGACCGCATAGTTGAGGAGATCCTTGCGCGCGACGTCGGCGTAGCGCTCGCGGTCCGTCACCGCGCAGTGGACGTACGCGTGGATCTGCGCGTCGCCGCCCGCGCGCACGCGCTCGACGCACCACGGAACGAGGGACGCGGGCAGGTAGTTCAGCAGCACGACGTCGGCCAGCTCGCCGGCCAGGCGCAGCATCTGCTTGTTCAACGCCGCCAGCGCGATCTTCGGGCGCCGCTCGCCGAGCTTCAATCCGAGGCGAAAACGTTTGACGGTGTAGAAGTCGCCCTCGAAGGTGACCGTCTCACCGGACAGGCACTCACGCAACAGCGTGAGGAACTCGCGCACCTGGCCGATCGGGCGGTCGGTATAGCCCGCACCGTGCCACTGACCCGCCACGGCGGGCGACGAGATGCCGACGCCCAGGAACACGTCACGGTCACCCGCGAGCTGCTGGAGCGTCGCGGCCGCCATCGCGTGCAGCGGCGGTGTGCGGAGCTGTAACGCCAGCACTCCCGTACCGAGGCCGACGTGCGGCGCGACCTGACTCACGGCGCCGAGCAGCGACATGCCTTCCGCCGCGTTCGCTTCGGCGACCCAGACCGCCGCGAACCCGAGCTCGTCGGCCTCGCGCGCGACGTCGAGCGACAGGCCGGCGCCCAAGGTCTGCAATCCCGCGACGCTCACTGCCCGACTGGTCATGCCGCCTCCACGATCGCCTTCAGGCAGCGCAGGTTACGGCGCCAGATCCCGCGCAGCACCGGCTTCGCCGCGAGGCCGCCGACCGGACCGCCCATCCACCAGGGAAAGGTCAGGCGTTCGTTCCAAGTGAATTGCGTGCGGCCGCCGCGGCGGCGCCGCAACGTGAAGCGGCCGCGCCCGGTGACGATGCCGCGGTGCTCGATGCCCATCAACCGGCCGTGCTCCCACTCGGTTACCGTCATCCGGTCGGTCAGGTGAAACGGTCCGACCTTCGTCACGCAATCGAATGTCGTACCGACGCCACGTGTCTGCGCGCCGACGAAGCGGATCGCGTCTGCCTCGGCCATCCAGTCGACGTGACGCTCGATCGGTTCCACGGTCCGCCACGTGTCGGCCGGCGGCGCGTCGATCGTGATCGCGACCCTGATCTTCACTAAACCGCCCGCAATGCCGCGGCTGCCTCGGCGGGCGCGACGATGTTCACCGACAGGCCCGTAGCCAGCTCGAAACCCGCGTACACGGTGACGCGGGGAACCACGTCGACCCACCATCGGAACGGTTCGGCATGGTCACGGGGCGCGCTCTCGATCATGACGTTGTAAGCGACGTCGCCGAGCGCCCGCCGCAGTCGCGCGATCGCGTCGCGCAACCCGACACCCACGACGCGCGTCTCGTCGTCGGCCGCCTCGTCGAAGCGGGGACCGCCGTCGGCGAGCGCGAGACGCACGGTGAAGGGCGTCGGCGACGCGCGGGGGCACCAGATGACCACGGCGCCGTCGACGACTTTGTGCTCCTGGTCGTTCGTGAACGTCGCCGGCGCGAAGCGATCGATGCGGACTTGTACACGCGGTGGCACGAGATCGAGCGCCACGAGCTGGGCGTGCGGATGCTCGATCGACGCGCCCGCGTTCTTGCCTTGGTTGACGAACGCTTGCGCGTATCGACAGCCGTGCGCGAGATGGAAGCGGGAGCGGTCGCGCAGCGCGAGCAGCACGTCGGCGGCCGCGTGATCCGACAGCGCGCCGATGTCGACGTCGTGAGCGGGGGAAAAGATCATGACCTCGTGCGCGCCCGGAACGCCCTCGCCGACGATCGGGTACTTGTTCGGAACGACCCGCAGACTCCAGCCCGCGGTATCGGGGTCACCCTCGCCGAGGCGCGCGATCTCGGGCGGCGTGTCGTGTTCGTTGCCGTGGCAGAACGGACAGCTCGCGTCACTCGCCGGAAGCGGGTCGGCGTGCACGCGGAACGTGTCGGGCCGCAGGGCGCGCGCGGGCGCGAGAATGACGTGATCGCCCGTCAGCTCGTCTACGAGGAGTTGTCGCATCGAACGGTCAGGGTAGGCGGCCCGCGCCGCGTAGCCTGGACCGCATGGCCGTGCGGTTGGTGATCCTCGGAGGCGGTCCCGCAGGAAATAGCGCGGCGACGGTCGCGGCGTCGATCGGCGCCGAGGTCACGATGATCGAGCGCGACATCGTGGGCGGTGCCGCGCATCTCTGGGATTGCATCCCGAGCAAGGCGATGGTCGCGACCGGCAACGAGCTCACCGAGCTCGCGCTGGCGAAGACGATGGGTCTGGAGGCGTCGGGCCGCCTCGATGTCGACGCGTTGCGCGATCGCATCTCGGGGATGGAGGACAAGCTGCGCACGGGGGTCACGAGCCTGCTCGAGTCGCAGGGTGTGCGCCTCATTCGCGGCGCGGGCCGGCTGACCGGCGCGTACACGGTCGCGGCCGATACGGCCGACGGCACCCTGGAGCTGGAAGCCGACGCGATCTTGTTGTCGACCGGGTCGCGTCCACGCGTGCCCGACTGGGCGGTGATCGACGGCGAACGCATCTTGACGACCCGCCAGGCGTACCCGCCGCCCGAGATTCCCGATCACCTCGTGGTGATCGGCTCGGGCGTCACCGGCGTCGAGTTCACGCACATGTTCAGCGCGCTCGGCTCGCGAGTGACGTTGATCGTCTCGCGCCAACAGGTGTTGCCGTACAAGGACCCGGAGGTCGCGGCGGTGCTCGAGGACGAGTTCCTTCGCCGCGGGGTGAAGCTGCTGAAGGGCGCGCGTGCGATCTCGAGCGGTCGCGAGGGCGAGAAGGTCTTCATCGCGTGCGACGACGGCCGGGCGGTCGACGGCTCGCATGCGTTGCTGTGCGTCGGATCGATTCCCAATAGTGAGGGGCTCGGTTGCGAGGTGGCCGGCGTCGACGTCGACGACCAGGGTTACATCCCCGGCAATCGTCACTGCCAGACGAAC
This sequence comes from Actinomycetota bacterium, assembly GCA_030774075.1. GTDB lineage: Bacteria > Actinomycetota > Acidimicrobiia > IMCC26256 > PALSA-610 > PALSA-610. The sequence continues at coordinate 7,088 of JALYLU010000204.1, forward strand.
CTTCCGCACATCTACGCGGCCGGCGACGTGTCCGGCCGTTTGCCGTTGTCGTCGGTTGCGGCGATGCAGGGACGGAAGATCGCCGAGCACGTGATGGGACTGACGGCGCGTGCGCACCGCCATCTCGACTACGACAAGGCCGCGCAAGCGATCTTCACCGACCCCGAGATCGCCGAGGTCGGTGTCGCCGAAGCGGAGGCGTTCGCGGCCGGACGCAAGCTGCGGGTGACGAAGGTGCCGTTCTCGGCGAACCCGAAGGCCTTGATCAACGGCGACACGCGCGGGTTCGTGAAGATCCTGTCCGATCCCGCGACCGGCGTCGCTCTCGGTGGCGCCATCGTCGGTCGCAACGCGGCCGAGCTGATCTCGGTGATCGCCGTCGCGGTCACGAACCATCTGAAGGTCGTCGACATCGTCGATTCGCTGCTCGTCCACCCTGCGCTCTCGGAGTCGCTCGCCGACGCGGCATCCTGATATGCGCGCGTTGGTAACGGGTGTCGCCGGATTCGTCGGGGCCCATCTCGCGGAGACCCTGCTGGCGCGCGGCGACGCGGTGCTCGGCGTCGACTGCTTCACGCCGTACTACGCCGCGGCGGAGAAGGAACGGAACCTTGCGACGGCTCGGAGCCACGCGAAGTTCGAGTTCGCCGACGCCGACTTACGGTCGGTCGCGATCGAACCGTTGCTCGACGGCGTCGACGCGGTGTTCCACCAGGCCGCCCAGGCGGGCGTGCGGCTCTCGTGGTCGGACGGCTTCGGCGACTACATGGGTCACAACGTCCTCGCGACGCAGCGACTGCTCGAAGCCGTCGTCTCGGCCCGGGCCGGCGCCCGCGTCGTCTACGCGTCGTCCTCCTCGGTGTACGGCAACCAACCGCGCTACCCGGTTCACGAGGACGACCTTCCGAGGCCGTTCAGCCCCTACGGCGTCACCAAGCTCGCCGCCGAGCATCTGTGCGGCCTTTACGCGGAGAACTGGGGCGTCTCCACCGTGGCCCTGCGCTACTTCACCGTCTTCGGTCCCCGCCAGCGACCCGACATGTCGATCCATCGTCTGTGCGAGGCGGCAATTCATGGCATCCCGTTCCCGCGCTACGGCGACGGCGCGCAGGTCCGCGAGTTCACCTTCGTCGATGACATCGTACGCGGCAATGTCCTCGGCGCCGAGTGCGACGTCGCGCCCGGCTCGTATTGCAATCTCGCGGGT
>JALYLU010000205.1 GCA_030774075.1 Actinomycetota bacterium
TACCTACTCCGCACACTGCTCATCGCCGGCACGGCGATGTTCGTCATCGCCCAGACCGCCGGTACCTGGCAACACTGACCGACTCGAGCGCGAAGGGGCCTTGGAGGCGAGACCTGCCCCACGGCACCTTCGCCCCTCGAGATTCCGAAGGAGTTCCATCATGCAAACCGCTACCGTCCATCGCACCGTCGCCTACACCGCCGTCATCGTCGCTGCCGCCGACCAACTCACCAAACTCGCTGGCACACTCAACGTCGGCGGGGTGTTCTTGCCGGTACACAATCCCGACTACAGCCTCGGGGTCATCGCCGCACCAACAGTTGCGCTGATCGCCCTGTCCGCGGTGACGCTGATCGCGGCTGCGCGCTACGGCATCGGCCTCGCCCGCGCCGGCCGCATCCCGACCTGGGTGCCGGGCGTGATCGTCGGCGGCGCGGTCTCGAATCTCGCGGATCGCCTCGTGTTCGGCGCAGTGCGTGACTTCATCCCGACGCCGGTCGTGATCTTCAACGTCGCTGACGTCGCCGTCCTGTGCGGCGTCGTCGCGTTCGTGTGGTCGATGACACGAGCTCCGCTGACTCCCGCGCATTGAGGGGTCATGGTGCTGTGCACCCGACTGCGTGCCAGACTGCGACGGATCTTCGACGCGGGAGCCGAGCCCATGGCGTTCGACGCATTCATTTCGTACTCGCATGCGGCGGACGGCCGTTTGGCGCCGGCGTTGCAACAGGCGATGCAACGGCTGGCAAAGCCGTGGTACCGCGCCCGCGCTTTGCGGGTGTTCCGCGACGAGTCCGCACTGTCGGCGAACCCGCATTTGTGGTCGTCCATCCAGACTGCGATGGACGAGTCCGAGTGGTTCGTGTTGTTGGCGTCGCCGGATGCGGTCGCGTCGGAGTGGGTTAACCGCGAAGTCGACTATTGGCTCAGCATCAAGTCGTCCGATCGCCTTTTGGTGGTGGTGACCGACGGGACGCTCGAATGGAACGACGGTGGGCTGTCAGGGACTGCGGTCCCGGCCGCGTTGCGTTCTGCGTTTACCGATGAGCCCCGTCATGTGGATCTGCGTTGGGCAGCGTCCGAGACCGATCTCGATATGCACAATGCGCGGTTCCGTGATGTGGTCGCGCAGCTCGCGGCGCCGATGCACAACATGGCCAGGGACGACCTCGACAGTGAGGACGTCCGCCAACATCGTCACGCCCGCCGCCTTGCCCGCGGCGGCGTCACCGTGCTCGCGCTTCTGCTTGTGGTCGCGCTGGTCGCGGCCGGACTTGCTGTCGCGCAGCGTCGGGACGCGAACCGAGCTAAGGGGAGAGCGGAGGCGCAGACCGTGATCGCGGATTCTGGGCGTCTGGCCGCGCTGGCGACGAACTACGCCTCGAACCAACTCCATCTCGCGCTGTTGCTCGCGGTCGAGGGGCATCGGTTGCGTGACTCCTCCGCGACCCGCAGCGGCTTGGCGAGCGTGCTGCAGGCAAGCCCACATCTCGTCTCCCTACACGGTGGTTTCGGGCAGAACGTGACCGCGGTTGCGATCAGTCCCGACCGCGCTCGCATCGCGGTCGCTGATCGCTCAGGAAAGCTCCGACTCTGGAGCCTGCCTGCAATCAAGCCACTCACTGCTGCGATCGCCGCGAGCCACGCACGCATCGTCGACGTCGCCTGGAGCGCCAACGGCAGGCTCATCGCGACAGGCGGCGACGGCGGTTCGCGAGTGTGGGACGCCGCGACGCTCCGTCCGGTCGGACCGCTGCATCCGGAAGGCACCGGCCAGGTCGCGATCAGCTCCGACGGACGCCAGCTGTACTCGAACGAGTACGGCAGCAACGGGAGCGGGCTATACCCGGGCCGATCGGGGCAATCCCGGGAGGCGCTCCCCGGCCTGAACGCGACGTTCAGCCCGGACGGCCGCCGGATCGCGGTGCCGGTGGAAGGAACTGTCGAGCTGCAGGGTATCGATGGGCGAACCCCCGAGGGCCCCCCGGGCCGGCCGACACCCGAGAAGACCCTGGTGGTTGACGACTCCAGCGAGCCGACAGCGAGCGCGTTCAGCGCGGACGGTTCAAAGCTTGCCGTCGGAACCGCGAGCGGACGCGTGACGATGTTCGACGTTGCGACGGGGCGGAGCATGTGGCAGAAGGTTGCAGGCCATGCGGGGCGCGTGTCGATCAATCGCGTTGCGTTCAGTCCCGACGGGAACGTCGTCGCTACTGGCGACAGCGATGGCCGCGTGATCCGCTGGAACGCCGCAACGGGTGACCAATTCGGCGCCCCGCTGATCGGCGTCACCGGGCCGGTCATGAGCGTGGCCGTCATCAGCGCCGACGACATCGTCGCGGCGGGGACCTCCAACGTCGCGACGTGGTCGATCGCGAACTTCACCGTCCATCGGTCTGAGAACGTGAACGGCTCGGTGGCCCAAATCGCAGGCGTCTCAGGTGGTCCCGTCTACGACTACGGCGACATGGCCGTCGCGCCCGGAGGACTGGTTGCACTGATCGACGTCGGGTACAAGGTGCGACTCTGGAACGTGGCACATAGCGAACCGCAGTCCGTCAACTGGCTCACGCTCCCCCCATCCGATTCACTCGTAAGCATCGCGCTCGACTCGGACGGGTCGCACCTCGCATTGGCAAACTACACCAATCCCGAGAACGCTGTCGGGATCCGGTTATGGAGCGTCCGCGATCATTCGAAGCTCGGCACCGTGAGCGCGGAAACGATTCCGTCTACGAGCCCGGATCCGTTCAATCGCGAACGCCCGTTCCGGGTCGTCTTCAGCCGCGACGGTAGGTACCTCGCCTACGTCGGCCGCAATTTCGAGCTGTACACCGTCCCGCGCCTCACCCGCGTTCGGTTCCCCGCGGCCGGCTCGACAAACACGAGCGACCGCGCGACCGCGATCGCGTTTTCACCCGACAGTCGGACGCTCGCCGTCGCCGGAACCGACGACGTCATTCGTCTCTGGGACGTGCGGACGGGCGCCGAACGCTGGCACAGTGCACATACGGAGGCCACGATCGATGATCTCGCTTTCGCCCCCGACGGATCACGATTCGTCAGCGCGAGCGACGGCAACGTCCAGGTCTGGGACGCGAAGACCGGGCGCCAACTCAGTCCTCCACTTCCGGCCGGCAGCGGTCAACTCCATGGCATCACGATCAGTTCAGACGGCACGATGCTGGCGATCATCAGCACGAACGGGGAGCTGACGCTGCGCGACCTCGTCGACTACCAACAGATCGGACCGAGACTCATCGCAGACTCCGACGCGCCGGCTCGCCCGGCCTCGTTTGGTTCCGGCCCCGGAACCGGGCTCGCGGAGTTCCTACCCGACGACACGACGCTCGTGACGACGAGCCCACTCGACGGCCACGTCTACCTCTGGGACATCAGTCCAGCGTCATGGGAGCACAAGGCTTGCCAGCTCGCAGGCCGGAATCTCACTCGGGACGAATGGCGCCAGTACCTAGGTGATCGTCCCTACCGAAAGACGTGCTAACACCGCCGGCGCGCCCGCTTCCGCAAGAACGGCGCGAGCCTCAACCACTGAATCGCGGCCAAGCCACCACTCTCGCCGTCGGCGGCCGCCTCCTCGGGATCCCCCTCGGGCTCGTCGCCGGCGCCACGATCTGGCGATCGGTCGCCAACAGTGTCGGTGTCATCAGTAGCCCAGTAATCCCAGTGTGGCTGCTCCTCGCCCTCATCACGTCCGCACTTGTCGCGGTCAACGCCGTCGCGTTCCTACCCGCCCGCACCGCCTCCCGCGTCCGACGCACTCCGAGCCGAATAGCACCAAGCACCTCCGCCGCAACATCGTGCCCACCGCGCTCTCCACAACCCTGCCCGTATCCCAGACGCCATGTCCGCGGGTGGCGGACTCCCGGGTGAATGAAAATGGGGTGCTGCCCGGAAGCGTCGTGTGTTCTTGGTGCTGCGAGCCCGCATCCCAGACTGACGTGGGGGTTTCAGGCACCCGGAATTGTTGCTGCGAGCACGTACCCCAGAATCTCTTGTGCCGGCTCCTGCGGGTAGCTCCCGTTGAACGATCAAAGGAGCAGGTATGGAAGTCATCGCTGAGCGGTGCGCGGGGTTGGATGTGCACAAGCGATCCGTTGTCGCGTGTGTTCGCGTCGCGACGGGTCGGCGGGTCGAGCGTGAAACGCGGCGCTTCACGACCTTTGCCGGGGATCTGGTCGCGATGCGCGACTGGTTGACCGGTGAAGGGGTGACCGTCGCGTTGATGGAATCGACTGGCGTGTATTGGAAGCCGGTGTGGCGGGTGCTGGACAGCCACGTCGAGTTGCTGTTGGGCAACGCCCGGCACATCAAAGCCGTCCCCGGCCGCAAGACGGACATCAAGGACGCGGAATGGTTGGCGGATCTCGCCGCGCACGGTCTGGTCCGCGGGAGTTTCGTGCCACCGGCTGCGATTCGTGCGCTACGCGACATGACTCGGTATCGGCGGCGGATGGCTGAGCATCGGGGTCAGCAGATCCAACGAATCGACAAGTTGCTCGAAGACACTGGCATCAAGTTGGGTTCGGTCGCGTCGAACTCGCTGGGTGTTTCGGGTCGTGCGATGCTCGACGCGTTACTTCGCGGTGAACGCGACCCGGCGGTGAGGGTGTCCGATTGTCTGTGTAGGAGGCGCTAGACCAGAGGCAGGTGGAGCCTGTCTCGGAAGGGTGTTGCGCCATGGCAGAGATCCGCCAGGAGCTGCTCGATGAGCTGCTCGCTGATTACGAGTCGCGTGAGGACCTCACGGGCCCGGACGGTCTGATCAAGCAGTTGTTCGCTCGGCTGATCGAGACCGCGGCCGGCGCGGAGCTCACCGAGCATCTGGGATACGAGGGCGGCGACCCGACGGGCCGCGGGTCGGGTAACTCCCGCAACGGGACGACGTCCAAGACCCTGTTGACCGAGTTCGGTGAGGTTCCCGTCGACGTCGCGCGGGATCGCAACTCGAGTTTCGAGCCGCAGATCGTCGCGAAGGGCCAAACCCATTGGGACGGCTTCGACGACAAGATCATCTCGATGTACGCCGGCGGGATGACCTACGACGAGATTCGCGGCCACCTCGAAGAAATCTATGGCGTGATGGTCTCGAAGGACTTCATCTCGAACGTGACCGACAAGGTCCTCGACGACGTGCGGGCCTGGCAGAACCGACCGATCGACGAGTGCTATCTGGTGGTGTGGATCGACGCGCTCGTCGTGAAGGTCCGTGTCGATGGCGTGGTCCGCAACCGGCCTGTCTACCTCGTGCTCGGCTTGAACATCGAGGGCAAGAAGGAGGCGTTGTCCCTGGTCGTCGGCACCGGAGACGAGTCCGCGAAGTTTTGGCTGAAGGTCCTCAACGATCTCCGTAACCGCGGTGTCCGCCAGGTGTGCGTCGTGTGCTGCGACGGCCTCACCGCGTTGCCCGAAGCGATCGAAGCGACGTTCGCGGACGCGTGGGTCCAGTGCTGTGTCGTGCACCTGATCCGCAACTCGCTCAAGCACGTCTCCTACAAGGACCGCAAGGAGATCGTGAAGGATCTTCGCCCGATCTACAAGGCCGCCACCGAAGACGAAGCGCTCGAGGCGCTCGTCGCGTTCGACGACCGCTGGGGAGCGCGCTATCCGATGATCGGCGAGATGTGGCGCGCCCATTGGGAACGGTTCATCCGTTCTTCGCGTTCCCCGAAGCGATCCGCCGCATCGTGTATACGACGAACTCGATCGAGGCGGTGAACCGGCAGCTCCGCAAGATCATCAAGACCCGCGGACACTTCCCGACCGAGGACGCCGCGCTCAAGCTGCTGTGGCTCGCGTTGATGCGCGCCGAGAAAAAGTGGACCTACCCGATCCGCGACTGGCCGCGCGCGCTGCACCAGTTCGCGATCTACTTCCCCGGCCGAGTGCCGGTCGCAAGTTGACACGCACGAGATAATCAACAAAGGAACCAATCAGGAAACGTCTCTTACACAGAGCACCTGACACTCCCGTACTACGCGCGCCTCAAGGAACGTCATGGCGGCAAGATCGCCGCGATCGCTGTGGCGCGGCAGTTCACCCGTCGCTGCTACCACATCTTGCGCGACCTCGATCCCGATGTGGTCTACGCGATGCCGACCTGACCCTGAGACGTGACGGCGCAGGACGCCTCCTTGCACATCAGGGTCAACTGCGATCAGCTCCCGCAACGCGCATGCTCACCAGCACTCGTGCTGGACAGCCTCAGAACACTGACGCGATCGCACTCCTATCCGGGGGACACCCAAACACGATTGTTGTCGCCGACGACACGACGTTCGTCGAGCACCGAGGTAACGCTGGGCGCCCCTACGCCGCTGCCAACCAACCGTTCCGCACGCCCGGTCGACGTGGTTCGTCTTCGCTCTGCTGCAAGACCACCGCGTTGACCGACACCAACCCGAACACGACGACCGACACCAACCCCCACGCGCCGAAAAACACCTCGACACGCACACCTCAAACAGGTAACGCGCGTCCCCGAACAACACCGCTCGCTATCCCCGAACATTCAATGTGTGAGGACCTCCTCGGTTCGTGCGCAGACAACCATGTGGTTCGTCAAGCGTCCGAGCACGATCAAGGAGGTCCCTCATGGCGATGGTAGGAGGGTTGGATCTGCAACGACGGCAGATCACGTTCGATGTTGTCGAGGTCGAGTCGGGGCTGGAGTGGCGGGGCCGGATCTGGCAGCCGGATCGCGATCGGTTCCGTCGTTGGCTCGGTCACGAGGTGACATCCCGCGCGCAGGGCGGCCGGGTTGCGTTGGCGGTGGAGGGCTGCACTGGTTGGCGGTATGTCGCCGAAGAGATCGCGGCGGCGGGGTTCGAGGCGCATCTGGCCGAACCGGCCGACACGCAAGCCGCGCGGGGTCGCAAGCGTCGCGCCAAGACCGACCGCACCGACGCGCGTCTATTACGCGATCTGTTACTGGCGGGCGATTTGCCCGAGAGTTGGATCCCACCGACCGACGTGTTGAAGTGGCGCGAACGAGTACGGCTGTATGTGTCGTCGGTCAACCAGCGAACGGTGTGGTGTCAACGCATCCACGCCGAGCTCTACCAGCATGGTGTGGCGGTGCCGGAGGGAGCGATCCGCACGGCCAAGACTCGGGCCATGTTGGCCGACGATCGGTTGCGGCTCTCGCCGGCGGCCCGTCAACGTGTCACGGTCGGCTATCGGATGATCGACGCGACCGACACCGAGGCCTTGCCGCTCAAACGCGACCTGACCCGCTTCGGGATGAAACAACCCGCGTGTCGGGCGTTGGTCAACGCGCAATACGGGTTCGGTGGACTGATCGCGGTTGCGGTGTGGACCGAGCTCGGCGACTGCCGTCGTTTCTCCCGCTCGGAACAAGTCGTGCGCCACACCGGCCTGGACGTCACCGTCGATGCCTCGGACCGGCGCCGCGCGGGCGGATACCTGTCGCGCCAGGAACCCGAAACATTGCGCTGGGCGCTCTACGAAGCAGCCAAGAACTCCTCACATCAACGCAGTCCCGATCACGACTACTACATCCGACTCAAGGGCCGACACGACGGCAAGATCGCGGCGATCTCCATGGCCCGCAAACTCGCGCGGCGCAGTTATCACGTGCTGCGCAACGTCGACCCCGATCTCGTGTACGCGATGCCCAACTGATCACTGCCCGAACCGGCAGCGGCGGATGGCACCGCCCATCACGACATCAGGGTCACCCGCGGTCAGCTCCTGCCACCGGCGTGCCCGCCAGCGTCCGCGCTGGACGGCCTTCGAACACTGACGCGACCGCGCTCCCAACCAACGGGGGACACCCGATCACGATTGTTGTCGCCGACGACACCACGTTCGTCGAGCACCTAGCCCCGATCGTTCACGGGTTTTGGGTTGAAGGCTGGCGCTGAGCGCGACAAGTGCCCTGTTCGTGCGGCATTCTTGGGGTTGCGACACAACCAAGAAGGTCCGAGGAAAGGGCACCTGACAGATGCACGTTACCAGCACGACCAGAGCGCGGATCGAGACCGGCGGCGACGGGGTCGTCGCGCATGTGGGACTGCACGCGTTGGGTCGTTTCGCGGACGCGGTCGGGCTGGGCGCGGCGTTGTCGGCGCGGATCGTGCCGGCGGGTGAGCGGTGCCCGTTGCATGATCGGGGGAAGGTGTTGGTGCACGCGATGCTCACGCTCGCCGGTGGCGGCGACGCGTGTTCGGATGTGGAGTTCTTGCGGGCGCAGCCGGCACTGTTCGGGCCGGTCCCGTCGGACTCGACGTTGTATCGCACC
>JALYLU010000206.1 GCA_030774075.1 Actinomycetota bacterium
ATGCCTTCACGAGTCCGAACGAGGGGTCAACGGGGTCCTGACCGCGACACGTCGCAGCAATGGAGCGGCGTCGATCGGAACTCACGCGGCGAGCGCGCCCACGCGGCGCAGAAAGCCACGGATACCCGACGTGTCGGCGCGGACCTCGAAGAGGCGCCGCGACGCCGACCACATCGGATCGGCGAGTAGCTCTGCTACCTCCCGCCCGCTCTCACGCAGGACACCGGCCGAGGCACCGAGCGCGAGGGCGAGACGGTATTCGAACGCGGCGATCTCGCCACCACCGATGCCGAGCACGGCCACTCGTACCGGCGGGACGCCCGCAGCAAGAAGGTCGGCCCAATAGGCAAGGGGCTCCGTGGGGCCGAATCGGTCCCCGTCGGTTCGTCGGATGGCCGAGTAACGAACGTCGATTGCCACATCGGGCGGAAGCACCGCGGGGACATACCCGATCGAACGAGCGTCCGGAAGCCCGCAGGTGAGTTCCCCGACGAGCGCGCTCACGCCCGTGGTCGTGCCTCCCGCTACCAGCGTCCCGGCGAAGCCCTCGAGCGCGTCGCGGATCGCCGCCGACCGCATCGCAGTCTGGTCGTGCGACTGGGCGCTCGAGTTGCCGGCGAGGATCAAGACGGGCGGCGAGACCGCGACGTCGGTACGGTGCGCGAGCTGCCCGAACGGCGCGCCGGTTCGCGCGGCCATCGCCAACCGCAGGAGGCGTGCTGCGAGCGCCGTGCTCGTCGCGGAGCCGGCTACTCCGACGAGCTGCTCGAGTGACGACCGCGAGCTCTCGACCGCATGGCTGCCGGTGCTCGCCAACAAGCCGCGCAGGTAGGCATCGAGGGACTCCATGGTTTGCCCGAGCAGTGCAAGAAGCTTGCCTGCATCGAAGTATGCCCAGGGAAGATTCCGGCCGCTGCGCGCCTCTTGCTCGCAACGCACGAGGGCGGCAGCGATCTGTTCACGCCGCTGTTGCACGCCATCGAGGCTGTGCGCTTCCCGGATCTCGTATTCGAGGAGGTTCCCGAGTGCGTAGGAATTCGAGGCATCCAACTCCGCCGCTGCGGCGTAGAGCATGTGCGCACGATGGTCGTCGGTGCCCTTCCAGGTTCCCGCCAGCGCGGCGAGCGTCCGGGAGCTCGGCTGCCGTTCGTGGCTCTCGCCCAAAAGCTGCTGGCCCCGTCGGTGCTCGGCGCTCGCCGGGTCGTCGGAATGCGCCTTGCAGAGGGCGACGCCTAGCGCTTCGAGCACTCGAGCGTCGTGATCGTCCGCGAGCGGCTCGAGCAGGGCGATCGCCGCGGGCCAATCGCCCAGCGTGACCGCGGCGACGCCGGCGAGCTCACGAATCGTCTCACTCGGGTCACTGCCCATCACCCACCGAAGCGCGGCAGCCGCCTCACGCACTCCACGCACCGGAAGCGCCGGGTCGGCGACGTGATCCGCAACGAACGGAGCGAGGAACCGCGCGGCGTGCCGGGACCTCACGCGATCCTCTTCACCGCTCTCGGCGAGCTGCTCTCGCGCGAACAGCGCTATCGGCGCCAAGAGGCGGTAGCTCGTGACCGCCTCTCTGCGCATGACGACGAGCGATCGCTCGACCAAGTGAGCAAGAGCATCGATGAGCGACTCGGGATCGATGCCGTCGTCGCAGACCGCGCGGACGTCGTCGGGCGCGAACGCGCCCGAGAAGACCCCCAAGCGGCGAAACAGCACTCGCGCCTCTGGAGTCAGCAAGTCGGTGCTCCACGCGATCGCGGCAGAAATCGTGCGGCGGCGTTCCTCGACGGTGGGGTCGGCCACGAGGGCCGGATGATGCACTATCCGGTCCGCGATCTCCTCGAGCGGCAGTCCTCTGACCCGCGACGCGGCGAGCTCGATGCCGAGCGGGAGGCCGTCGAATGCCTCGCAGATGCGACCCACCGCCGTCAATACCGCCGCGTTCGGTTCCAACCCGGGATCGACCGCGGTGGCCCGTTCCCAGAAGAGCCTTCCGGCGGGTGACTCGAGAATCCGCGCTTCGGACCCGGCGGTCGGCAGCCCGAGTGGCTCCACGATCACGGTGCGCTCTCCGGGCACGCCAAGGCGCTCACGTCCGGTTGCGAGGACGACCAAGTCTGGTCGCTGCCCGAGAAGGGAGCTGAGGAAGGACCGAATCTCGTCAACGTGTCGATCGCAGTCATCGAGGACGAGCACCGTCCGCGGGTCCGCGCCGGCGGACTTCCCCTGGATCGCCAGGACGTCTCGCACTCGCGCGGCGAGGTTCTCACGCGATCCCCAACTCGCGAGGTCGAGATACACAATCGGCGTGTCCTCAGCCTGCAGCGCAAGCGCGATCTCGTTTGCGAGTCGGGTCTTCCCGGCCCCTCCAGTCCCGGTGAGTGTGACGAGCCGTCGACTCCTGAGGGCCTCCCGGACCGTTCGCAATTCCTGCTCGCGCCCAACGAACGAGGTGAGTGGAACCGGGAGCGCCCCGACCGTGCGCGGAACGAACTCGCTCGGCGCGGCGCTCCCTTCGATTGCCGCTCGCGCCGCCTCGACAAGCGCGTGACAGGTCCGGAATCGGTCTTCGCGCGACTTCGCGAGCGCTTGGGCCAAAACCGCATCGAGCGCCCGCGGCAGATCGGCCCGAGTCTCCGAGGCGCGGGGCGGCGGTTCGCGCAACTGCGCGGCGATCGTTGCGACCGGCGTCGGTCGCTTGAAGGGAGGAGCGCCGGTGAGGCTCTCGAACAGGACCGCGCCGAGCGCATACACATCCGCCCGCCCATCGACGGGCCGACCCTCCAGTTGCTCGGGCGGGGCATAGTCGATGGTCCCCAGCATCGTCCCGGCCTCGGTGTGGACGGTCGACAAGACCGGCTGCGACGCGAGACCGAAATCTGCGAGGTACACGTGCTCGAGCCCACCATCCGTGTCGGGCTCGGCGAGAAGGATGTTCCCGGGCTTCACGTCGCGGTGGACCAGTCCGACCGAGTGTGCGGAATCCAGGGCGGCCGCGACTTGCGAGAGGATCCCGACGACCCTGTCGCGCGGGAGTGGGCCGTGCTCGAGGCGCTTGCGCAGGTCTGCGCCCGGGACGTAGCGCATCGCGATGTACAGGCAGTCTTGGAGCTCACCGAAGTCGTAGACCGGCACGATGTTGGGGTGCTCGAGGTTGGCGGCGATCCTTGCCTCCCGCAGGAACCGAGCCCGGAAGTCCTGATCCTCGGCGAGCTCGGGCGACAGTAGCTTGAGGGCGACCGGGCGTCCGATACGCGTGTCGCGCGCCAACAGGACCTGTCCCATCCCCCCGCGGCCCAACTGGGTTACGACCTCATAAGCACCGAGTTTCGCCCCAGGAATCGCACGAAAACCCACCCGGCAGTTCTACCAGCCTGCGGCCGTACAAGAGTCGGTCGCCTGCTGCGTAGTCCTCCGTTCTGAGCTATGGAAGGTTCGTCTTTAGTTCGCAATCATCAACGGCGGCAACGACGACGGGACCGACACGTACGATGGCGGAGCCTGCGACGGGTTAGCGATAACGCGACGATGTGTTCGCCGCGCCGTTCCCATACGGACGTCAATACAGCTCGGTCGCGAGACATCAACCCGCTACGCCCCAGACAAGCAGCAACACGCATCAGTGCGCACGGCGGCGTAGCCGAGTGGCCCAGGCAGAGGTCTGCAAAGCAACTCACAAGCGCCGTCTACGTGCTGTTCAGAAGCCCTTTCGCATTGCCGATGGCAGAGCCGTGGCAAAGACCACAGGTGCGAAAGGAACGAGAACACGCGCGGGCACATTCGCGAGCGGGTGACGAAAAACGGCCGCACGCATTATCAGCTCATCGTGTACGGCGGCGTCGACGGCCAGGGCCAGAGCCAGTTCGTACGCGAGACCCATCACGGTCCTCGCCGCAAGGCGGAGACGCGCCTCGCAGAGATGGTCGCCGCGGTGACACGCGGTCAGGCGCGTCCGGACCAAAACCGCATCCTCCAAGAGGTGTGGGACGGGTGACACGAGACCCGGGCACCGTCGCTGTCGCCCAACACGGTGCGCGGCTACGAACGGATCTGGCGCACACACCTGCGACGCGCGCTGCGCCGGCAGCGGCTGTCCGACATTACGCCCGAGATGCTCGAGCGTCTGTACGCGCGACAAGTCGATGACCGCGGCCAGATGCAACCAGCCTTCACCGGTGCGGAACTGCGTCACGTCCGCGGCTCACAGGCGGTCCGGGCCGGGCCGGGTTGACTCGATGGGCATCAACTCGCAGGTTGCGCCGTCGGTGTGTAACGCCTGCGCCGAAGAGAGGCACGGCGGGGGAGGCGATTATGGGCATGCGTCGTACTGGTGGAATCGCAGCGCCCCGGGCGTGGTTGCGGTCGGCCGTGTTACTCACGGTCGTCCTCGGTCTCGCGACTGGCTGCAGCAGCGGCAGCAGTAAGGCTCGAGAGCTCTCCCCGACGAGTACGACCGGCGCCGCGGGGTCTGCTCGAAAGCCGAAGGCGCTCCCGGAGTCACAGATCCCAGGCGTGCCGAACGCGAAGGAGAGCCACGGAAAGGCGACCGGGCATCAAGCGAAAGTCAAGCACCGCAAGGTGTGTCCACCCGGCCAGGAAAAGAAGGGCGCAGCCGCGTGCACCTCGCAGGTCGCGACAGACGACGTCGGCAACGCCCTGCGGTTTTCTGAGCCGAAGGTCTATCAGTTAGCCGGCGCTTCAGGACCAGTATGGGCCGAGTTCCCCGCCGACCTGAACACCGTCGTCGCAGTGGGAGGAACCGACCTCTTCCTGAACGCAGATGGCACCTATTCACACGAGGACGCGTTCTCCGACGGGGGAAGCGGCTGCAGCGGTCTCGTGCAGGCCAGGAGCTTCCAGACCTCCAATCCGAACTGGAGCACGACAGGGTGCGGCACCAAGCGGGCCATCTCTGACGTCTCGATAGATTACGTCGATGCCTGGATCTACGACTCCACGCCGACGGGCGATGGCGGTAATCCGGTAGCAGGCGACTGGTACCTGGTGCAAGGCACCAGCCTTTCGGCGCCGATCGTCGCGGGAATCTACGGGCTCGCCGGTAATGCCTGGACGGTCCCGTATGCAGCGCAGATCCCTTATCAGCACACCGCCTCGCTGCACGACATAAGAACCGGCTCGAACGGCAACTGCGTCTCCAGCATCATGTGCGTGGCAGCTGCCGGCTATGACGGGCCGACGGGCGTCGGCACGGCGAGAGGACTGGGCGGGTTCTAGCGGCCCACGCCTTCATTCAGAAGTGTGAAAACTTCGTATGAATCATCGCGAAAAGTTGTCACAGGCGCCTACGGACACGCAGGCGCGAAGGGAAGGGGGATCCCAAACGCTGTCCATTCGTCCTCGGTGAGGGAGCGCCCGGCGAGGCGGCAGGCGTCGTCGAGCAGTTGGGCCCGGTTGAGGGTGAAGAGTTCGGCCGCGTCGGGTCCGTCGCCGAGGCCGACGACGAGTGTTCCCGATCCCGGGACGATCTGAAGAGCCGTGGCGTTCGACTCGAGGAACGTCGGTCCGATCTGCCGGAGAGCCTTCGTGTCCCAGACTCGCACCGGGTTATCCGTCGCGAGCAGGGAACCGTCGGCATTCAGCGCCAACTCGGACGAGTGGAGCGTCCCCGGAAGCTGACACCGCGCAGTCCGGCACGTCCGCGACCCAGACGTTGGACCGCGCAGCTTCGGTTGCGCGCCGAGATCCCAAAGCTGAACCCCGCCGTCGCTGCCTTGTACAGCGAGCACGAGTCCATCGGCGCTCAGGGCCGCCTTCACCTTCGAGCCTGCATCGGGGCCCGGAAGTATGCCGAGGCCCGTTCCCACCGCGTTGCCAGTGGCCGTGTCCCATACGAAGTGCATCCAGCCGTTCGTGATCGCGAGCCGGCTTCCGTCACCGTCGAGCGTGAGCGCAGCCGTGTCCGCGAGCGGGAACACGCCCAAGGGGATTCTGCGAAACGGCGCCCGGTGCGCTTCGAGGTCCGCCGCCTTGTACACCTCGATCTGGCCGGCGGAGGAGTCCCATTGTGCGACCGTGCTGTCGTCGCCGCTCACGACCGCAATGGCGGCGAGCTGGGCGACGAGCGCGCCGTCGGCCGTCCGCCAGACGATGGTGTGCTCGCACGCCGGCGACGCGCCGGGCGGATGCAGCGTGCCGGTGCAGGCGAGCACGTAGGAGCCCGACGGTGAGAAACGCATCCCCACGACGAGCTCGCTACCTGGCGGCTGGAGCGTCCGGTCGACCAGGCCGGTCGCACGATCGAGGAGCTCGACGCCCGTACCGGTGCTGCGTGCGACTAAGCGAAGATCGGGCGATGTCACCGAAGCGACACCGAAAGGCGGGGGCTCCGGATTCGGCGGCGGTCCATCGACAAACGTGCCGGGCGCAAAGTCTCGCGGGTCCCAGACCGCGCCGAATCCGTCGCGAGCGATGGCGACGACGGTGCCGTCGCGGTCGATCGCCATATCGGCGAGCATCCGAGAGGCGCCGGCGAGCGTTCCCCAGGATTGAGGCGTGACGTTGCTCGTCGGTAGTCCCGGAGTGGTTCGGATCCATGCGCTCGAATCCAGCCGGAAGACGTCGGCACGATCCCCGACGCCGACCAGGAGCGATGCGTCGGGGGTCTGCTCGAACTGTCGGTAGCCACCGTCGACGACCTGGACGACGGTCGGTGCGATAGCTCCGATCGGGCCGTTCGCCTGCCGGCCCAACGCAAGCACTGTAAGCGCGGCCGGCGCGCTCACGTTCGACACGCCGAGATCGACGGTCTCGAGGAACGCGACCGTCTCGTCGGTACTGAACCAGGCGCGGTCTGCGCCCGGCAGGCTGCCGACGATCCGTGCCGAGCCGCTCAGGCCCGCGTCGGTCGTGTCGAGCAGCGTGAGGGAGGGTCCATTGCCCGCGGCGGCGAGGACCTTGCCCTTCGGGCTGAAGGCGAGGGTCGTGACCGTGTCTGGGACGCTGCTCGACTCCCACCGCAACGCGCCCACGTACACGACGCGGCCGTCATCCGTCGCCGCGGCGACTGCTCCGTCGGACGACGCAGCGACGGTCGTGACGGTCGAACCGAGATTGGTGACGGGGCCGACCCGAGGGGTGTCGCTCAACTCGAGCCGTGCGACCGACGTGCCGTTGATTGCCAGCGCGAGCGCAGTGCCCGACGCATCGAATGTCGCATTGTCGACGTGGCTTCCGACGACCGTGTCGAGCACGATGCGGTTCGCGCGGTGCTCGAGGTCCCACAGTACGAGGCCGTTACCGGCGTCTCGAGCGCGCCCGAGAACCCACCGACCGTCGCTGCTGAACGGCGAAACGGCCGACGCATTCGAGCCGGGAGGCGGAGGCGGGCCGACGGGTGGCGCAGCCGCAGGAACCGCCGTGGCAGCCGTTAGGCCGGGCGTCCCGCCCGGAGGCGGCGGGGGCGTGACGTCACCCGTGCCAAGCGTCCCGACGAACGGGATTCGCATTCGGGGATCGATGCCGTCGACGAACAGGTTCTCGGTCGGTCCCGCGATGGCGATGGTGCGACCACCCGGCCCGACTGTGATCCCACAACTGCCCGTGCACAGCACCTCTCCTGGGTCACCGTGGGCGAGGTCCCACAGGCGCAGCTCGTCACTGAGTGGATCGCTCGGGATGTCGGCCACGAGCACGTCGTTGTCGGCGCCGAGCGCGACGTCGAGAACCGGTCCGCCCGCGTCGAGGTCGCGCGTCGGCAGGGACGAGCCGGGGTCGAAGACAACGATGTGGTTCGTCGTCAGCGAACCGTACGCGACGCGCCCGTTGCGCATGACCACGGTGGGCTGGGGGCCTCCGGATGACGTGTTCGGTACCTGCAAGAACCGGCGCAGGCCTCGGCTCGACTCGAGCCCGAGCTCGAGCAGCGCGTCGCGCACCGTGGGGCTGTGCGCGCCGCTCTGCTCGTCGAGCCTCGCGGCCTCACGACCGAGCAGCAACGCCAGTTGCAGGTCGCCGTGGAGCCGATCCGGCTCGGTAGCGAGGAGCGCGAGGTCGATCGATTTGGCCTCCAGCGTCTTGGTCCTCGCGACTTTGAGCGCAATCGACGCCTGACTCAGGGCGTCTGCTGCTTGTGACGTGGCCCGCGCCGCCGTACGGAGGGCCGCCGACGCGGCCGCGTTGGCAGTCTTCAGGTCGCCTTGGGTCGTCTGAAGAGTTCCTTGGGTCGTCTGAAGAGTTCCTTGGGTCGTCTGAAGAGTTCCTTGGGTCGTCTGAAGATCTCCCTGGGTCGTCTGAAGATCTCCCTGGGT